>CANJYY010000016.1 GCA_947479185.1 Caulobacteraceae bacterium | reverse complement strand
TCGACATCATCGTCTATGGCGCCACCGGCTTCACCGGCCGTCTGGTGGCCGAGTACCTGGCCCAGACCTACGGCGTCGGGGCTGAGGTGAAGTGGGCCATGGCCGGCCGTAGCGCCGACAAGCTGGCCGCCGTCCGCGATGAGATCGGCGCGCCTGCGGACACCCCCCTGATCGTGGCCGACGCCTCCGACCCGGCTTCCGTGAAGGCCATGGTTTCCCGCGCCAAGGCGATCCTGACGACGGTGGGCCCCTATCAGCTCTATGGCTCGGACCTGGTGGCCGAGTGCGCCGCCCAGGGGACCGACTATCTCGACCTCTCGGGTGAGCCCAACTGGATGGCCGAGATGATCGGCAAGCATGAGGCCGCGGCGAAGAAGAGCGGCGCCCGCATCCTGTTCTCCTGCGGCTTCGACTCCATTCCCTTCGAGCTCGGCGTCTATTTCGCGCAGGCGACGGCGAAGGAGAAACTCGGCGCGATGGTTCCGCGCGTGAAGGGCCGGATGCGCAAGATGCTGGGCGGCCTCTCGGGCGGTACGGCGGCCTCGGGCCGCGCCACCATGGCGGCCCTGCAGAAGGACCCCAGCCTGTTCGCCTTGATGATCAACCCCTTCGCCCTGACCCCCGGCTTCGAGGGCCCCGCCCAGCCCACCGGCATGGACGCGCACGTCGATCCGGATCTGGGCCAGGAGGTCGGGCCGTTCATGATGGCGACGATCAACACCAAGAACGTCCACCGTTCGAACGTCCTTCAGGGCACGGCCTACGGCGCGGACTTCGTCTACGACGAAATGGCCGTGGTCATCCCCGGCGCCCCGACCGAGTTCACCGGCATGGGCGGCGCGGGCGCGCCCAAGCCGGGCGAGGGGCCGAGCAAGGAAGATCGCGAGGCCGGCTTCTACGACCTGCTGTTCATCGGCATCGACGCCGATGGCAAACAGGTGCGCGGCTCGGTCTACGGCGACAAGGACCCGGGCTATGGCTCGACGTCCAAGATCATCGCCGAGACGGCCATCTGCCTGGTCAAGGATCGCGCTGACGTTCCCGGCGGCATCTGGACGCCCGGCGCCGCGCTGGGCCAGACGCTGGTCGATCGCCTCGCCGCCAACGCCGGCCTGACCTTCAAGGACGAGACGGTCTAGCCGGCTTTCGCCAGCCCCTTCGGCAAGGGCGCGAGCTCGAGGGTCAGGGCCGGGACGTCTCGGCCGCAGACCTCTCGCGCCCGGTCTGCCGGCACGCCCAGCATCCGCAGTTGCAGCTCGGAGACCCGCGCCCCGGCCTCGGGCCCGAAGTCGCCGCGCAGACGGCCGGCGAGGGCCCCCAGGGTCATCGAGGCGAAGGTGTCGATCAGCAGGTCGTCGATCGCGACCGTGAACAGGCCCTGGTCGACGCCCCGCTGCAGGTCCGCCCGCAGATAGGCGATCATGCTGTCGCGCAGGTCGCGGAACGTCAGCACCGCCCGCACCAGCGCCGCGCCCCAGTCCGGTTGGCTGGCGGCCAGATCGATGAACCGGCGGGTGGCGAGGCTCGACCGTTCGACCGCGTCCTCGATACCGACCATCGCCTCGTCCAGCTGGCGCACGACGTTCTGGCCGATCGCCAGCGCCACGGCGGCGGCGATCTCGTCCCGGTCGCGGAAGTGCACATAGAAGGTGCCGTTCACCACCCCGGCCTGGCGGGCGATCTCGTTGACGGAGGTCGCCTCGAAGCCGTCGCGCGCGAACAGCTGCACCGCCGCGTCCATCAGCCGGGCGCGCGTGCGGGCGCTCTTGCCCAGATTGCTGGCTTCGGTGGCGAACAGGCCCTGCACGGTCAAATGGGCGACTCCCTGACGGCCCGATCCTAGCCGGTTTCGGCACAATTGACAGATATCCCAAATTTGGGAATAGTCCCAATAACAGGATGGCGGCCCGGCTCGGGGCCGGCGTTCGCTCATCCGAGACGCCCATGCCGCCCGTCCCCGAACAAGACCTCTACCTCGGCTACAGCGCCGCCGACCTCGCGCGCAGCCCGACGGCCCGGTTCTTCCGGCCGGACATGGCGCCGCTGTCGAATGACGTCCGCGAAGCTCTCGCGATCGGACCCGTGGCCCACGAACTGCTGCCGCCGGTGGCGCGGGCAGGGGACCTGCTCGATGACGGCGACTGGCCGGTGGAGACCGGCTACACGGTCGCGCCCGACGGTTCGGCCCGGGTCTTCGTCAAGACGCCGATGCCTGGGGTGACTCCGGCCATGTGGGACTGGTGGTTCGCCTGGCACGGCAGCCACGCCGAACGCTACAAGCTCTGGCACCCCAAGGCCCATGTGCATGTCGCCTGGTCCGATGGCCGCGACGACCTGACTCACTACATCGGCCGCACCTCCAACGTCGTCGAGTATGTCGGCGCGGGCCGCATGGGCCTGACCATCCGCTTCGTGCCGCCCGCCAGCCTCGGCCTCGACGAGGCCCGGCTGGCGCGGGACGGGGCCGTGGCCATCTGCGCTCGCGGCGGCATCGCCGGAACGCCGGTGGAGACCGGCTGGCTGATCCACCATGTCCGGCCGGTCCCGGGCGGGGCGGAGATGCGCTCGCGCTTCTGGCTCGGCGGCGAGAACGTCCGCCCGCGCGGCATGCCCGGCCCGGTCGGCGCCGTGCTCGGCCGCGCGGCCAGCCGGCTCGCGCCGCTGCCGCCCGCCCAGGCCGCCGACCTGCTGGTCCATTGCGCCCAGGAGATGAGCCACCTGGCGACCATCCTGCCCGACCTCCACGCCGCCTTCAGCACCGGACCCTCCGCATGAAATCCTCAGGTCAGACGGGCGTGACCCTCGAACGCGGCGCGCCGGGCTTCGACGCCGCCGTGCTCGGCACCAGCTTCAACGCCCGCGAGCCGGGCCGCCGCCCCGCCGTGGTGGTCCAGGCCAACGACGTGCTCGACGTCATCGCCGCCGTCCGCCGGGCGGGCCGCGAGGGGCGCAAGGTCAGCATCTGCTCGGGCGGCCACAGCTGGGCCCAGAACCACATCCGCGAGGACGGCCTGCTGATCGACGTCTCACGGCTGAACGCGATCACGGTCGACAGCGTCGCCCGCACCGCCACCGTCGGCCCCGGCGCCCACTGCGGCGACGTCGACGCGGCCGTGAAAAATGCAGACCTGTTTTTTCCGGTCGCCCACGCCTGGACCGTCGGCATCGGCGGCTTCCTGCTGCAGGGTGGCTTTGGCTGGAACAGCCGTCGCCTCGGCCTCGGCTGCGAGAACGTCACCGGCATCGACGTGGTCCTCGCTGACGGGCGGGTGGTGCACGCCAGCGAGAGCGAGAACGCCGATCTGTTCTGGGCCGCGCGCGGATCCGGCCCCGGCTTCTTCGGCGTCGTCGTCTGCTTTCACCTCAGGCTGCACGCCCGGCCGAAATACATCGGGCTGAAGCTGCAGGTGTTCCGCATGAAGCATCTGGAGGAGGTGTTCACCTGGGCCGACCGCGTCGGGCCGTCGGTGTCGCCGAGCGTCGAGTTCCAGATGGTCATGAACCGCAAGGCCATCGGCATTTTCGCGCCCGGCCTGGAGGTCTTCTCCCCGGTCCTGGCCGACAGCCGCAAGGAGGCGCTCGAGGCCGTGCGCTTCATGACCACCGACCCGGTCGCCCGCAAAGCCAGCCTGACCCTGCCGCTGATCCCGATGTCGCTGGGCCAGATGATGAAGACCGGCGAGAAGACCCTGTTCCTGCCGAACACCCGCTGGCAGGCCGACAACATGTGGATGGACGAGCCGATCGGGCCGCTGCTGCCGGCCCTGCGCGCCATCGCCGACAGCCAGCCGCCGGCGCCCAGTCATGCGCTGTGGCTCAACTGGAACCCGCCCGCCAGCCGGCCGGACATGGCCTTCTCGGTCGAGGCGCGCACCTATCTTGCGCTCTATGGCGGCCTGCGGAAGGCCTCGGACGAGGCGGCCCACGGCGACTGGGCGACCCGCCACATGCAGGCCCTGTCGACGCACAGCCGCGGCATCCAGCTGGCCGACGAGAACCTCGCCCGCCGGCCGGACCGCTTCCTGTCGGACGCCAACATGAAGCGCCTCGACCAGATCCGCGCCGTCTGGGACCCCGAGGGCCGGTTCCACCCCTGGATGGGCCGCGCGAACTAGGGTCCGGCCCCTAGAAGTTTACCCGCCGGCTGATCGCGCCATCGACCAGCATGTTGATGCCGCTGGTGAAACTCGACAGCGGGCTGCTGAGGAAGACGGCGGCGTTGGCGATGTCCTGCGGCGTGGCCATCCGGCCCATCGGGTTGCGCGCCATGGCGCCCTTGAACATCTCCGGCGCGTTCTTCTCGACCATGTGCCAGACGCCGCCCTCGAAATAGACGGTGCCGGGCGAGACGACGTTGGTGCGCAGGTGTTTGGGCGCGTACTGCCGCGACAGGCCCTTGGCGTAGTGGATCAGCGCCGCCTTGATCGGGCCGTAGGAGCTGGCCGCGTCGGATTCGGCCGCCGAGACCGAGGCGATGATCACCACCGAGGCGTCGCCGTGCGTCTCCGCCGACTTCAGCAGGAAGGGCTTGGCCGCGTCGAAGGCGTTGACCAGGCCCAGCACGTCGAGCTGGAAGTTCTGCGTCCAGGCCCCGGCGTCGGCGCCCTGGGCCATGGCTCCGGCGTTGGACACCAGGATGTCGATGCCGCCCAGCTCCTCGCCGGCCGCGGCGATCCAGGCCTTGAGGGCTGGCCCATCCATGATGTCGACCGAGGCCCCCAGCGCCTTCACGCCCGTGGCGCCCAGCGCCGCGACGGCCTCGGCCACCTGTTCGGCGTTGCGGGCGCAGACGGCGACGTTGGCGCCCTCGGCCGCGAGAGTCTCGGCGATCGCCCGGCCGATGCCGCGCGTGCCGCCGAGGATGACGGCGTTCTTGCCCTTGAGCTGCAGATCCATGGTTCGTCCCTGATGTCGGGGCGCGCGCCCGTGGCGCCGCCCTCGCTTGGTGGTGAAGAAAGGCGCCGCCCGGCCGGTCAGTCCGGCTTGGCGACCTTGTCGAGGGTCTTGGTGTCGAAGTCGCCGGCGTCGTGCCGCTCGGGCAGGCAGCTGGCGGGATCGCCCATGACCCGGTTGACCATCCGGCCGCGCTTTACGGCGGGCCGCTGGGCGATCTGGTCGGTCCAGCGCTGGACGTGCTTGTAGTCCTGCACCTGCAGGAACTCGCCGGCCTCATAGACCAGACCCTTGGCCAGGGCGCCGTACCAGGGCCAGACGGCCATGTCGGCGATGGTATAGTCCGGCCCGGCCAGATACTCGCTCTCGCCCAGACGGCGGTCGAGCACGTCCAGCTGGCGCTTCACCTCCATGGCGAAGCGGTCGATCGGGTATTCCATCTTGAACGGGGCGTAGGCGTAGAAGTGGCCGAAGCCGCCGCCGAGGTAGGGCGCGCTGCCCATCTGCCACATCAGCCAGGACAGGGTCTCGGCCCGGGCCGCAGGGTCGGTCGGCAGAAACGCGCCGAACTTCTCGGCCAGGTGGATCAGGATCGCGCCGGACTCGAAGATGCGGATCGGTTTGGCCGGATCGCTGTGGTCGACCATGGCGGGGATCTTCGAGTTCGGGTTGGCCGACACGAAGCCGCTGCCGAACTGGTCGCCCGAGCCGATGTTGATCAGCCAGGCGTCGTACTCGGCGCCGCTGTGGCCCTTGGCCAGCAGCTCCTCGAGCATCACCGTGACCTTCACGCCGTTCGGCGTGGCCAGCGAATAGAGCTGCAGCGGATGCTTGCCGACCTGCAGGTCCTTGTCGTGCGTAGGCCCGGCGATCGGCCGGTTGATATTGGCGAAGCGCCCCCCACTCTCCTTGTTCCAGGTCCAGACCTTGGGCGGGGTGTAGGCTGAGGCGTCGGACATTCCGTGTGCTCCGGATCTGAATTTGGCGAACGCTGGTTCCGTTGCATGACATGTGGAGGAGCAGGGCGCGTTTGGCTAGCCGACGAAATCTGCAAGCGGCCCGGCCCTTTGATGTCGCTCAATGCAGGCGGGCATCGGAACGTCATGGTTCACCGTCGGGGGTAGCATGATCAGATTGAGGACTGGCGACGGGGCGACGGACGAGGCGCCGGCCGATGGCGGCGGGGTGCTCAAGGCCCGGCCGCTGGGTCTGGACAGCTTTCGCGAGAATGTCGCCGTGCTGGCGCGCTGCAGCCATGTGCTCCGTCCGGAGCGACTGCGCGGCTCGCGCCGGATCGAGCTGAGGGCCGGGTCCCGCAGCCTGCTGGCCACCACCATGATCGGCGACGACGGCCTGTTGGCCCCGGACGAGATCGGCCTGCCCGAGCCGCTGTTCCGCCGCCTCGGCGTCAAGCCGGGTGACCTCATCCATATCTCGCAGGCCCGCGCGCCGGAGAGCCTTTCGGCCATCCGCGCCAAGGTCGACGGCCACACCCTGGACGACGCCGCGCTCGCCGCCGTCGCGCGGGACCTGGCCGCTCATCGCTGGAGCGACATGGAGGTCACCGCCTTCCTCGTCGCCTGCGCCCGGTTCATGTCGCCGGAGGAGACGCTGGGCCTGACCCGCGGCATGATCGCCGCCGGCGCGCGCCTCGACTGGAACGGCCGCCGGGTCGTCGACAAGCATTGCATCGGCGGCATCCCGGGCAACCGCACCTCGTTGATCATCGCCCCCATCGTCGCGGCCCACGGCCTGACCATCCCCAAGACCTCGTCCCGCGCCATCACCTCGCCGGCGGGCACCGCCGACACCATGGAGGTGCTTGCCCGCGTCGACCTCACCGAGGACGAGATGCACGATGTCGTCGAACGCACCGGCGGCTGCGTCATCTGGGGCGGCAAGGTCGACCTGTCGCCGGCCGACGACGTGCTGATCTCGGTCGAGCGGCCGCTGTCGATCGACACGCCGGAACAGATGGTCGCCTCGATCCTGTCCAAGAAGGTCGCCGCCGGTGTCGGGCGGCTGGTGCTCGACCTGCCGATCGGGCCGTCGGCCAAGTTGCGCGACAACCGCGCGGCCCTGCGGCTGCGCAAGCTGTTCGAATATGTCGCCACCAACCTCGGGCTCGAGATCGAGGTGGTCTTCACCGACGGCAGCCAGCCGATCGGCCGGGGCGTCGGCCCGTGGCTGGAGGCGCGCGACGTGATGGCCGTGCTCGGCAATGAGCCTGGCGCGCCGGCGGAGTTGCGCGAAAAGGCCATCCGCCTGGCCGCCCGGGTGCTCGACGCCGACCCTGACCTGCCGGGCGGCATGGCCGAGGCGCGGGCGCGCGAGCTGCTGGAGTCCGGCGCGGCCCTGAAGAAGATGCGGGCGATCATGGAGGCCCAGGGCGCCTCGCCGTTGAACGCGGGCCCGGGAACCCTGGGCATGGAGGCGACGGCCGAGCGGGATGGGCGCGTGGAGTCGATCGACTGCCTGCGCATCGCCACGGTCGCCCGGCTGGCCGGCGCGCCGACCGACGCCGGCGCCGGCATCGAGCTGTTCCACCGCATCGGCGATGTCGTCCGCAAGGGCGACCCGCTCTACCGGGTCTACGCCTCCGACCCGTCCGACTTCGCCTTCGCCGCCGAGGCCGCGGGCGCCGAGTCGGGCTTCCGGGTCGCCGCGCCATGACGATCCAGGTGCACGGCTTTCCCGGCGACGCGGCGCCGGTGGCGCGACTGGCGGCGGCGCTGGGCGTCGCCTCGGCCATCGTCGAGGTGAAGACCTTTCCCGACGGCGAGACCCTGCCCACCGTGCCGGTGACCCGCGCGACCACGGTCATCGTCTATCGCGCGCTGAATCAGCCGAACACGCGGCTGGTGCCGCTGCTGCAGGCGGCCGACGCCTGGCGCCGGGCCGGCGTCTCCCGGCTGGTGCTGGTCACGCCCTACCTTGGCTACCTGCGCCAGGACATGGTTTTCGCCCCGGGCCAGCCGCTCAGCCGCGACCTGATCTGCGGCTGGCTGGGCGGCGCCTTCGACCGGCTGGTGACGGTGCAGGCCCATCTGCACCGGACGGCGTCGCTGACCGAGGCGCTCGGCATTCCGGCGACCAACATCGACATCGGCGGCGATCTGGCCGCCCTGGTTGCGGCCGGCGAGCGGCCGCTGATCGTCGGGCCGGACAGCGAGTCCCGTCCCGGGGTCCAGGCCGCCGCCATGACGCTCGGGACGGACTGGACCGCGTTCGACAAACAGCGGCTGGGCGACCGCGAGGTGCGCCTGACGCTCGACGACGCCACGCCGGTCGCGGGCCGCGCGACCCTGCTGCTCGACGACATCTGCTCCAGCGGCTGCACCCTGGCCCAGGCGATCCATCACCTGCTCCAGGCCGGCGCCGCGTCCGTCGACGTCGCCGTGGCCCACGCCCTGTTCGACGCCGAGGCCCTGGACCGGCTGCGCGAGGCCGGGGCCCGCCGCATCGTCTCCAGCGACTCCATCCCCCACCTGACCAACGCGCTCGACCTGACCGGCCGGCTGGCCGACGCCCTGCGAAGCGAGATCCCCGCATGACCCCCACCCTGACCTTCCACGGCGCGGCCGGCTGCGTCACCGGCTTCTGCGCCGAGCTGCGCACCGACAAGGCCCGGGTGCTGATCGACTGCGGCATGTTCCAGGGCTCCAAGACCCTGAAGGCGCTCAACTACGATCCGTTTCCGTTCGATCCGGGCACGGTCGACGCGGTGCTGCTGACCCACGCCCACATCGACCACTCCGGCCTGCTGCCGAAGCTGATGCTGGCCGGGTTCGAGGGGCCGATCCACGCCACCGCCGCGACGCGCGACCTGTGCCGGGTGATGCTGGCCGACGCCGGCGGCATCCAGGAGGCCGAGGTCAAGCATCTCAACCGCCGCAACGAGCAGCGCGGCCGGCCGGTCGTCGAGCCGATCTACACCGAGCGCGACGCCGAACGCGTCATGGGCCAGTTCGAGCGGGTCAAGCTGGGCGAGCCGGTCACGGTCGCGCCGGGCGTCACCGCCATCTACTGGGACGCCGGCCACATCCTCGGCGCCGCCTCGATCGAGGTGCTGGTCGAGGGCGACGGCGAGCCGATGCGGCTGTTCTTCTCCGGCGACATCGGGCCGGGCGGCAGCGCCTTCGTGCCCGATCCCCAGGGGCCGGCCGGACTCGATCACCTGATCATGGAGTCGACCTACGGCGACCGTGAACGGGTCGTCGCCGACGCCGTCACGCGGCGCAAGGCCCTGGCCCAGGAGCTGCGCGACGCCCACGCCCGCGGCGGCCCGCTGCTGATCCCGGCCTTCGCGGTGGAGCGGTCACAGGAGCTGCTGGCCGACCTGGTCGAGGTGATGGACAGCGGCGAGGCGCCCGGCGGCGACGTGTTCCTCGACTCCCCGCTGGCCATCGAGGCGACCGAGGTGTTCCTTGAGCGGGGCTGGAATAAGGACCTGGGTCGCAACCCGTTCGAGGGGGCCCGGCAGTCGCAACGGCTGCGCTATCTCGACAAGCCCTGGGACAGCGACGGCCTTGATCGGCTCAAGGGCTGGCACGTGATCCTCGCCGCCAGCGGCATGTGCGACGCCGGCCGCATCCGCAAGCATCTCAAGCGGCTGCTTTGGCGCAAGGAGACGACGGTGCTGCTGTCAGGCTTCCAGGCCGCCGGCACGCTCGGCCGCCTGCTGGCCGATGGCGCCCGCCGCGTGACCATCCAGGGCGAGGAAATCCGCGTCCAGGCCGAGATCCGCATGTTCGACGCCTATTCGGGCCACGCCGACGCCACGGGTCTGGTGACCTGGGCCAAGGCGAGGCTGCCGGTGCGCGGCTCGGTGTTCATGGCCCACGGCGAGCCCCGCGCGGTCGAGGGGCTGCGCGAGCGGCTCGTCGCGGCGGGCCTGCCGGCCGATCAGCTGCTGGCGCCGCAACTCGACGAGACCTTCGTGCTGAACAGGGCGCGGGCGGAACATGCGCAGGGCGAAACTCCGCGTATCGCGCCGGAGGCCGCCGCGGCGCTGGACTGGCACAACGCCCGCGCCGGCTTCCTCATGGCGCTGGACGAGGCGCTGGACGAGGCGCCGGACGACGCGGCCCGCGAGGCCATCCTGTCGAAGGTGCGCGCCGGTCTTGCCGGTAAACGCCGGATCTGACGTCCTGTCCGCCGACGAGTCAGCGGAGCTGCCCGGATGCCCGACCCCGACACCTTCGCCAGCGAATGGCTGGCGGCCTGGAACGCCCACGACCTGGACCGCATCCTGTCGCACTACGCGCCGGAGATCGTGTTCCTCTCGCCGGTGGCGCGGGCGCGGCTCGGCGACGGCAGGGTCGAGGGACTGGAGGCGCTGCGCGGCTACTGGCGCGGCGGGCTCGACGCCCAGCCGGACCTGCGGTTCACGCTGCAGTCGGTGCTGACCGGCCACGATTGCCTGACAATCACCTACTGCAATCACCGGGGCCAGACCGTCGCCGAGACCTTCGAGTTCGGTCCCGGCGACGGGGTGGTGCGCTCGTTCGCCTGCTACGGCGCGGTCAGTTGACCCGGCGTTCGCGGCCCGCCCAGTAGGGATCGCGCAGTTCGCGGCGCAGGATCTTGCCCGAGGCGTTGCGGGGCAGGGCGTCGATGAAGTCCACGCTCTTGGGGGCCTTGAACGCGGCGATGCGGGTGCGGGCGAAGGCGATGATGTCCTCGGCGTCGGCCGTCGCGCCGGGCTTCAGCGCCACCACGGCCTTGACCGCCTCGCCCCACTTGTCGTCGGGGATGCCGATCACCGCCACCTCGGCCACGGCCGGGTGGCCATAGACCGCGCTCTCCACCTCGGCCGGATAGATGTTCTCGGCGCCGGAGATGATCATGTCCTTCACCCGGTCGTGGATGAACAGATAGCCGTCCTCGTCGAGGTAGCCGGCGTCGCCGGTGCGCAGCCAGCCGTCCTCGCCGATGGTGGCCCTGGTGGCCGCGTCGAGGTTCCAGTAGCCGGCCATGTTGGCGACCGAGCGGGTGGCCACCTCGCCGACGGTGTTCGGCGGCAGGGTCTTGCCCTCCTCGTCGATGATCTTCAGCTCGACGCCGGGCATCGGCAGGCCGGCGGCGCGCATGCGGGCGTTGCCGGCCGGGTCGTGATCCTCGGGCGGCAGATAGACGATCGTGCCGCAGGTCTCGGTCATGCCGTACTGCTGGCAGAAGCCGCAGCCGAACACCTCCATGCACTCGCGCAGCAGGTCGAGCGGGATCGGGCTGGCCCCGTAGAGGATGTACTTGAGCCGGCTGTAGTCGACCTCGCGGGCGCGCGGCTGGCGCACGACGATCTGCATCGCCGCCGGCACCATGAACATCTTGCTGATGCGGTCCTGCTCGATGAAGTCGAGGACGCGGAACGGATCGAACTCCCGGGCCACGATGCCCTTGGCGCCGTTGAACAGGCCGACGATGCCCCAGCCGGTGCCGCCGATGTGGGCCACGGGCATGGCCACCAGGCTGACGTCGTCCGGGCTCCAGCTGTTCCAGGGCATGTTGGCCTCGGCCGCCTGGCGACGTCCGCCGAGGATGTTGGCGTGGGTCAGCATGGCGCCCTTGGGCTTGCCGGTGGTGCCGGAGGTGTAGAGCTGCACAGCCACGTCGCCGGCGGTGATCTCGACGCCTGGATCGGTAGCCGGCGCGGCGTCGCGCCAGACCTCGAACAGCGGGTAGTCGCCGGCGCCGTCGGCCTCCATGGCGATGACCTGCGGCCGGACGTCCAGATGGGCGGCGACCGCCTCGACCTGGCCGATCAGCTCCGGTCCGACGAACACCAGCGGCGCGGCCGAGTCGCTGATGATGTAGGCCACCTCCGGCGGCGCGAGGCGCCAGCCTATCGGCGTCATCACCACCCCGACCTTGGCGGCGCCGAACAGCAGCTCGAAATAGTGGTCGCTGTTCTTGCCGATGTAGGTGATGCGCTGGCCCTTCGACAGGCCCGCCGCCTTGAGGGCGTTGGCGACCTGGTTGGTGCGCCGGTCGAAGTCGGCGAAGCTGCTCGTCCGGCCCTCGAACACCAGGGCCGTGGAGTCGCCGCGCTCACGGGCATGGTAGCGCGCTACCTGGGCGAGCGTAGGCATCTGGTCGAAATCGACGGGCGGGGCAGCCGTGGCGGTGGTCATGGAGTGTCCTGTCCTGAACTCGAGGCGACCGTCAGGTCAGTTCTTCAGAGGAATAGCCGAGGATCTCGCGGGCGATGATCAGCCGCTGGATCTGGCCGGTGCCTTCGTAGATGTCGCTGATCCGGCCGTCGCGGAGGTACTTCTCCACGAGGTGGTCGTGGCTGACGGACATGCCGCCCAGCACGTCCATGGCCGCCTGCGGGATGGTCCGGCAGACCTCGCCGCCCTTGGCCTTGCAGATCGAACTCTCGAGGTTGTTCGGCTGGCGCGTGTCGCTGAGCCAGGCGGCGTGCAGCACGGTCAGGGCGGCGGCCTCGGTGTCGGCCTCCATCTCGATCAGCTTCTGCTCGACGGCGCCGCGCTGGGCGAAACTCTTGTCCCAGTCGACCTCGACGCCCTCGGCGGCCATGGCCGACCTGGCGAATTCCAGAGCCCCCATGGCCTTGGCGACGCCGCCGGAGGCCACGGCCGGGCGGGTCATGTTGAAGGTCTTCATCACGCCTTTGTAGGCGGCCGAGCCGCCACCTTTCGGCACGGTCTCGTCGTCGCCCAGCAGGTTCTCGCGCGGGATGCGGCAGTCACGGAAGGCGTAGGCGGCCGTGTCCGACGCCCGGATGCCGAGCTTCTTTTCCTTGCGCACCAACTCGAAGCCCGGCGCGTCCTTCAGCACCAGGAACGACTTGATGCCGGCCCGGCCGGCCGACTTGTCGATCGTCGCCCAGACGATGGCCCCGTCGGCGCGGACGCCGTCGGTGACGAAGATCTTGTCGCCGTTGATCACCCATTCGTCGCCCTCGAGGCGGGCGGTGGTCGAGATCGCCTTGGTGTCGGAGCCGGCGCCCGGCTCGGTGATCGACATGGCCAGGAACAGGTTGCCCCATTTGGCCTTCTGTTCGGCCGTGCCGGCCGACTGCAGGGCGGCGTTGCCCAGGCCGCTGGCGCGACCGGCCGGCATGGCCAGGCCGAGGCCCCGCACCACGCCGTTGGTCGAGCCGCGCGCCATGCTGACGGCCATCATGAAGGTCATCATCGGCGTGTCGTCGGGCTTGCGCTGGCCGAACAGCGGGAAGACCTCCTCGAAGCCGCGTTCCCCCTCCAGCCTGGCGGGCGGGAACTCGTGCTCGTGGTCCTCGTAGTAGCGGGTGTGGGCGGTGGTCGAATTGCCCACCTCGATGACCTTGTCGAGGATCTGCTGGTCGATGTCGGAGAGACGGAAGTCAGCCATGTTCAGAGCTCCCTAAACCGAGACCGGACCGTCGAGGACGGTCAGGGTGCGGGCGTTGCGCAGCCACATTTCGAGGGGCAGATCGCGGATGAAGCCGTGACCGCCGAAGATCTGCAGGGCGTCGTCGGCGATCTTCACGGCCTTGCGCCGCACATAGTCCTGGGCCAGCACGGCGGCCTTCGCCGCGCCTGGATCGTTGTGTTCGAGCAGGCTGGCGGCCTTCCAGACCATCCAGCGCATCGACTCGCACTCGATGTGCATGTCGGCCAGCATGAAGGCGATCGACTGCTTCTTGCCGATCGGCTCGCCGAACGCGACGCGCTCCTTGGCGTAGGGAATGGCGAAGTCGGTCGCCTGGCGCGACAGGCCCACGGCGACCGCCGCGGCGCCGACCCGGGCCTGGTTGACCAGTCGGGCGGCGTCGAAACCGGCGTCGCCGCCGAGGCGGGCCGAGCCGGGCAGTTCGACGCCCTCGAGCAGGATCTTCGCCTTTGGCACGGGCTTGAGGCCCTGGGTGCCGGTCTCGGCCGAAACGGTCAGGCCGGCGGTCTCGCGCGGCACGAAGAAGGCGGAGACCGCGCCGGCGGCGCCCGGCTCGCTGGCCAGCACCAGGAAGGTGTCAGCCCGGTCGCCCAGCGGGATCAGGCGCTTCTCGCCGTTCAGCACCCAGCCGTTGCCCTTGCGGGTGGCCGTGGTCCGCTGCGCGCCGGCGGCGAAGCCGAACTGGCTCTCCTGGATCGCCACGGCCGCGGCCACCGGCTCGGTCCCGGTGAAGCGGGGCAGGTGCTCGGCCTTCTGCGCTTCGGTCCCGAAGTCGAGCAGGGCGCCGACGAACTGGCCGGGGGCCATGATGGCCACGGTCTGGCTGGCGCAGCCGCCGCCCAGCGCTTCCAGCGCCACGGCGTTGGTCATGCACGACCGCTCGCCGCCGCCGCCGCCGTAGGCCTCGGGAATCGAGGCGGCGATCAGGCCGAAGTCCCAGCCCTGGCGGATCACGGCGGCCGGCATCTCGCCGGACTCGTCGATGGCCCGGGCGGCCGGAGCCAGCACCTCCGCGGCGAAGCCCTTCAGGCTGTCACGGATCATGGTCTGCTCTTCGTTGAGCTCGAATGTGATCATGGCGTTCTCCCTGACCCCGAAATGCCAGCCGGACGGCGGGGAAAGCAAGCGGAAGACGCACGCTTCGGCTTCCCCTGCGGAACGTGGAATTCTCAAGCCGGCAAGGGGAAATCGGCCCCGCGGTCATTGCCATGCGGGGCCCGGCCGTTACGCTCCGACAAAACAAGACCACCCTGGGGGGAAGCGTTTGTCGATCGTGGAAGACTCGGCCGGACCGGTCGCGAGCAGGGTCGATCTGCGTCCATCCCGGCTGGTGAAGCTGTCCTACAGCCTCGGCCAGGCGGCCCAGAGCGGCGGCTTCGACGCGGCGATCGGCTTCATCTTCTTCTACTATTCGGCCGTTCTGGGCCTGTCCGGCGCCCTTGTCGGCGCGGCGCTGGCCGTCAGCCTGGCCTTCGACGCGGTGGTCGACCCGGTGGTCGGTTCCTGGTCCGACAACATCCAGTCCCGCCTCGGCCGCCGCCTGCCGCTGATGATCCTTGCCGCGCCGCTGATCGCGGTGTCGATCGGCCTGCTGTTCTCGCCCCCGCAGGGGCTTGGCCAGTGGGGCCTGTGCGGCTGGCTGGCGGTGATGTCGGTGGCCGCGCGCAGCTTCATCTCGCTGTTCAACGTGCCCTACATCGCGCTCGGGGCCGAGATGGCCTCCGACTACACCGAGCGCACCAGCGTGGTGGTCTACCGGGCTATCGCCGGCATCTTCTCCACGGTGTTCATCCTCGCCATCGGCTACACCTTCTTCTTCGCCGCCGGCGGCCTGCAGCGGCCCGAGGGCTACCCCGGCTTCGGCTGGTCGGTGTCGGTGGTGCTGCTGGTCTGCATGGCGCTCTGCTGTCTCGGCGTCTGGCGCTACGCCGCCGGCCTGCCGCAGCCCGCGGCGCACGCCGGGTCCATGTGGCGTCGCCTGCCGGGCGACATGGCGGAGATCTTCCGCAACCGCTCGTTCCGCGTGCTGTTCCTCTCGGCCGTCGTGGTCTTCGTGGCCATCGGCGTGAACGCCAGCCTGAACAACTACGCCTACGTCTTCGTCTGGCGGCTGAAGAGCGAGTTGCTGCAGGTGCTCGGCTACGCCTATCTCGCCGGCATCCTGCTGGGCGTCTCGGGCGCGCCGATGATGCAGCGGATGATGGAGAAGAAGGACGTCGTCATTGTCGGCTTCGTCATGCTGGTCGGCGTCTGGCTGGTGCTGCCGATCCTGCGCCTGACGGGGGTGTTCACCCCGGTCGGCGACCTGGCCCTGACGCCGCTGGCGATCAACTCCTTCATCGCCGGCATCGGCGTCGGCTTTGTCTCGGTGGCCTATCCCTCGATGATGGCTGACGCCGCCGACGAGCACGAGCACCTCTTCGGCCGCCGGCGCGAAGGGCTGTACTTCGCGGGCCTCGGCTTCGCCGGCAAGGCCGCCACGGGCCTCGGCGTCATGGTCGCGGGCGTGGCCCTCGACCTGATCCATTTTCCCAAGGACATCGGCCACACCGTCGGGGCCATCCTGCCGGCCGACGTGCAGTTCCGGCTGATCCTGATCTGGGCCCCGGCCGCGGCGCTGCTGTCGCTGGTCGCGATGGCCATTTTCACCGCCTACAACATCACCCGCGTGCGCCACGCGGAGATCGTCAAGGCGCTGAAGCTCACGCAGGGCGACGC
>CANJYY010000015.1 GCA_947479185.1 Caulobacteraceae bacterium | reverse complement strand
TGCTGATCACCGAGCTGGGCGTGTTCGAGATCAACCGCGGCAAGACGCCCGTGCGGCTGATCGAGCTGGCCCCCGGGGTGACGGTCGACGAGGTGAAGAGCAAGACCGAGGCGACGTTCGAGGTCGCGGTCTAGACGCACGGGGACATGCACTTCAGTGCATGTCCCCGCGCCGTGTCAGTCCCGGTCCTTCACCGGCCGGAAGCCCTCGCCGAGGATCAGCGTCTCGCGGCGCAGGCAGCGGTGCTCGTACTTCTTCTCGTCGTCGGCGTAGCGCGCCGCGCATTTGACGCTGAGGATCTGGTGCAGGATCCCGGCGGTTCGGCTGGCCCCGAAGTCGGCGACGATGCGATCGGCCTGCAGACCCTCGAGGCTGACCAACAGCACGCGATCGCCGAGCGCCGGCGTCAGCGGGGCGGTGGCCTCGGCCTGATTGCCCGCATGGTTGCCGCGCAGCCACACGGTCAGGGGCGGCGCGTCCGGCGCGCCGATGTAGTCGCGGCCGTAGTAGGACAGGGCGTTGAACAGGAAGCGGTCGTCGACGGCGATGGCCGACAGCCCGCCGTTGATCTGTTCGACCTGGGCGCGCTGGACCACCTGTTCGGCCATCTGCTTCCAGCCGCGCACGCGCTTGATGTCGTTGGACCGGCCGAGGGCGTCGACCATGGCCGGATTGGTCACCGCCAGCAGGGTGAACACCGCCAGGGCCGCCTGCAGGCCGAGGCCGAGGCCCAGCCACCACCGCGCCCGCCAGCGGACCAGCAACGCCGCCGCCAGCACGGAGCCGGCGATATAGGCGCTGGCGGCCCAGTTGTCGTTGGCGCGCGACAGCAGGGCGCCGACCGTGACGACCGCCAGCGGCGGCAGGGCGAAACAGAGCAGCAGCAGGTCCTGCGCCTCCAGCCGCCGTCGCCAGGCGAGCAGGCCGGCGCCGCCGACCAGGACACCGAACGGCACGGGGCCGAAGACCCCGAACTGGCCGCCGAGGAAGCTCAGCATCTCGCCGGGATTGAACAGCTTGCCGCCGAGGTTGGCGTTGGCGGCCGTGTGGCCAACGGTGGCGAAATGATGCTGGGCGTTCCAGATCACATTCGGCGCCAGCACCGCCGCGAAGGCGAGCACCGCCAGGGCGGCGGTCTTCAGGTCCCAGGCGCGCCGGGCGTCCCTGGACAACGCCAGGTGCAGGCCGATCGCGACCACCGCATAGAGCGCCGCGTACTTGGACAGCATGGCCAGGCCGAGCGCCGCGCCGAGGCCCGCCGCCGGGGCGAGGCTTCGCCCGCCGGACTGGATCCAGACATAGGCCAGCAGCGCCAGTGACAGGAAGCAGAGCAGCGGCGCGTCCGTGGCGAGGATGAAGGACGACAGCGTCACGCCCGGCATCAGCATGTAGACGGCGGCCGCGGCCACGCCCGTCCAGTCGCCATAGAGCCGCCGGCCGATGGCGAACAGCGACAGGCCCGCGACGGCGTGGAACAGCGGGGCCGAGAAGCGGACCCACGGCTCGGCGTCGCCGCCGATCGCCGTGCTGGCCCAGATCGCCCAGGCGATCATCGGCGGCTTGGAGAAGTAGCCGAAGTCGAGCGTGCGCGACCACAGCCAGTACTGGGCCTCCTCCGGATTCAGCTCCAGCGGGCTGGCGAAGATCGCCGCCATCCGCAGGACCGTCAGCACAAGGACGAGCGTCAGGGCGATGCGCAATGGGCGGCTGTAGCCGTTCAGGGGCGGCGGGGCGTCGGGGGCGGAAGAGGTGCTCATGGGCGGGGGACGCTGACCCGCGTGCGGGGTCCTGTAAAGGCGAGCCATGCCCAAAGGTGTCGCAATCTTGCGACAAAGCGCCCCAAAAGCGCGCCAATTGTTAACGCCGCCTTGCCTCTTTTGCCGCCGGGCCTAAAACCTCGAACCAGGCGTTTGGGGCTCCTTCGGTCGACGTCACCTTAGCTTCGCAATGGCGGAGTAGAGGGGTGGCAGTTGCCTGGACCGGGTTCTTTCAAGGTTACAAGACCGGCGTCGGGATTGAGAGGGGATACTCAAACTATGATCAAGAACAAGCTCGCCTTCGTGGCGACAACGGCGCTCGTGGGCAGCATGCTGCTGGCCTCCAACGCCTTCGCGCAATCCACCGGTACGACGGAAGTCGAACAGGTCATCATCACCGCGACGGGTCAGCCGACCAACCTGGACGGCTCGATCGTCGAGCAGTCGGTCGCCAAATCCCGCGTGTCCATCACGCAGGACTTCATTTCGGCGCAGGTGCCCGGCCAGACCGTGCTCGACTCGCTGAACCTGCTTCCGGGCGTCAACTTCACCAACAATGACGCGTTCGGCTCGGCCGGCGGCGACATCAACGTCCGCGGCTTCGACTCGCAGCGCGTGGCCCTGCTTCAGGACGGCATTCCGCTGAACGACAGCGGCAACTACGCCATCTACCCGAACCAGCAGCTCGACTCCGAACTGATCAGCAAGGTCGACGTCAACCTCGGCACCACCGACGTGGACAGCCCCACGGCCGCGGCCGCCGGCGGCACGATCAACTACGTCACCCGCAAGCCGGCCGCCGAAATGGGCGCCATCTTCGAACTGCAGGGCGGTTCGGAGAACTTCCGTCGCTTCTTCGGCGTGGTCGACACCGGTGTGTTCGGTCCGTTCGGCACCAGCGCCTGGGTCAGCTACAATCACGCTGAGAACGACATCTTCTCGGGCCCCGGCCAGATCGTCAAAGACCAGTACAACGCCCGGATTTATCAGCCGGTCGGCGACAACGGCGATTTCGTCAGCCTGATCCTGAACTACAACGAAAACCGCAACAACTTCATCCGCCGCATCTCGCTGGCCAACTTCGCCACCGACACGCTCCTCGCCTACGACACGACGTCGTGCGCCCGCACGACCCCGGTCGGCGGCACGGCCCAGGTCGACAGCTCCGGCGCCAACTGCGTCGCCAACAACATCAACCCGTCGAACACCGGCAACATCCGGGGCCAGTCGCGCTTCACGCTCTCCGACACCCTGACGCTGACCGTCGACCCGTCCTTCCAGTACGTCATCGCCAACGGCGGTGGTCGCACGACCTTCTCGGAGTCGGGCAGCTCGTCGGGCACCCGCCAGCTGCTGGGCAACTCGTCCGCCACCGGCCTTGACCTGAACAACGACGGCGACACGCTCGACACCGTGCGCCTCTACTGGCCGAACACGACGAACACCCGCCGCTACGGCGTGACCTCGTCGCTGATCTGGAAGCTGGCCGAAGGCCAGAGCCTGCGCGCCGCCTACACCTACGACTACGCCCGTCACCGCCAGACCGGTGAGGCCACCGCCTTCACCCTGGGCGGCGATCCCACGGACGTGTTCGGCGGCAAGGACGGCTACGGCGCCGCCGTGAGGCTCCCCGACGGCACGACCCTGCGTCGCCGCGACCGCCTGTCGTTCGCCACGCTGAACCAGTTCTCGATCGAGTATCGCGGCCGGTTCATGGAAGATCGCCTGCTGGTCAACGTCGGCCTGCGCGCGCCCTTCTTCAAGCGTGAGCTGAACAACTACTGCTATATGGCGAACACCTTCACGGCGCTCTGCACGACCCAGGTCGCGACGCCGGTTGTCGGCACCAATGACGGCGCCGGTCAGACCCTGGTCACGTTCGCCGGCTCGTCGACCCAGTACGGTCGTCCGCGCCAGTTCGAACGCAAGTACGACGACGTTCTGCCGAACGTCGGCGTCAGCTACGACCTGACGGAAGACTCGAGCGTCTACTTCAGCTTCGCCCAGACGCTGTCGGCTCCCCGTACGGACGACCTGTACGACCAGAAGCTGACCAGCCCGGATCCGGAAACGGCCGACGTCTACGACCTCGGTTACCGCTACCAGACCCCGACGCTGATGATCGCCGCCGCCGTTTGGTACAACAGCTTCAGCAACCGGATCGAGCGCGCGTTCGACGAACCCGCGAACATCTTCTACTCGCTCAACATCGGCGACGTGAAGCTGAAGGGTCTTGACGCCCAGATCGGCTACAAGCCCGCGGAAAACTGGTTCATCTACGGTTCGGCTTCGTTCATCGACAGCGAAATCCAGTCCAACATCCCGAACGGCGTGGGCCTGGTCCTCGCCACGCAGGGCAAGGAACTGTACGAAACCCCGAAGTACCAGACGTCGATCCGCGTGACGCACGACTTCAGCGACTACTTCCGCGTCGGCGTGCAAGCCAAGCGCGTCGGTGAGCGCTGGACCAACCTGACCAACACCGAAGAAGCCCCCGCCTACGTGCTGTTCGATCTCGACGCCCGTCTGGGCCTCGGCTTCACCGGCTGGGAGGGCGGCTACCTGCAGCTCAACGTGAAGAACCTGTTCGACGAGGCCTACCTCGGCGACATCTCCACGAACCCGTCGGGCACCGGCGTGTTCCAGCCCGGCTACCCGCGCGCCGTGTCGCTGACGCTCCGCGCCGAGTTCTAGGCTTCAAGCCACTCTGAGTAACGGGAAGGGCGGCCTGAGCGATCAGGCCGCCCTTCTTCGTTTGAGCCCGGCGCCGCGCGCCGCACTTGACGCAACCCTCTGTCAGGGCCACTTCCCCCGACCCATGAGCACTCCCTTCGTTCCCGCCGAATGGTCCCCGCACCGCGCCATGTGGCTCGGCTTCCCCAGCCACGCTGATCTGTGGCGGGAAGACCTGTCCCAGGCCCAGGATGAAGTCGCCGCCCTGGCCATCGCCCTCGCCGGTCCCGGCGAGGAACGCGTGCGGCTGATGGTCTGCGGCGACGACGCCGAGGCCGCCGCCCGCGCCCGCCTGGACGGCGTCGCCGGCGTCGAGATCGTCCGCGCCCTGTTCGGCGACATCTGGATGCGCGACACCGGCCCGATCTTCCGCAACGACGGCCGCGCCGCCGGCTTCCGCTTCAACGGCTGGGGCGGCAAGTACGAGATGGAGGGCGACGACCAGGTCGCGGCCCAGATCGCCGCCGCCTCCGGCGCGCCGCTGGACATGAACCCCTTCATCCTCGAGGGCGGGGCGCTCGACCACGACGGCCTGGGCACGGTGCTGACCACCCGCCAGTGCCTGCTGAACAAGAACCGCAACGCCGGCTGGACCGAAGAAGCCGCCGCCGCCGCCCTGGGCGAGGCGCTGGGCGCCCGCAAGGTGCTGTGGCTGGGCGAGGGCCTGCGCAACGACCACACCGACGGCCATGTCGACAACCTGGCCCGCTTCGTCGCGCCCGGCGTCGTCGCCTGTCCGATCGCCTGGGGCAAGGCCGACCCCAACGCCACCATCTATGACGCCACCGCCCGAGCCCTGTCGCAGATGACCGACGCCCGCGGCGGCCAGCTGCAGGTCATGCGCATCCCCTCGCCGGGCTGGATCGACGGCGACGGCGGCCCCGCGCCGGCCAGCCACATGAACTTCATCATCGCCAACGGCGCGGTCATCGTGCCGCTGTACGACGACGCCAAGGCAGGGGCCTTCGCCGTCGACGCGGTGCAGAGCCTGTTCCCCGAGCGCAAGGCCATCGGCCTGCCGTCGATGGCCGTGCTGACCGGCGGCGGCTCGTTCCACTGCATCACCCAGCAGGAGCCCGCCTGACCATGGCCCGCACGCTCAGTCTCGCGGCGATCCAGACCAGCTACGGCCTGGATCTGGACGCCAACATCCGCAAGACCGAGGCCTTCATCCGCGAGGCGGCGGCCGGCGGGGCGCAGGTCATCCTGCCGTCCGAGCTGTTCCAGGGCCCCTATTTCTGCGTCACCCAGGAGGAGCAGTGGTTCGCCGCCGCCCATCCGTGGCGCGAGCATCCCTGTGTGAAGGCGCTGGCCCCGCTGGCCGGCGAGCTGGGCGTGGTCATCCCGATCTCGATCTTCGAGCGGGAAGGGCCGCACTACTTCAACAGCCTGGTGATGGCCGACGCCGACGGCTCGCTGCTCGGCGTCTATCGCAAGAGCCACATCCCCGACGGGCCGGGCTATCAGGAGAAGTACTACTTCAAGCCGGGCGACACGGGCTTCCGCGTCTGGGACACCCGGTTCGGCAAGATCGGCGTCGGCATCTGCTGGGACCAGTGGTACCCGGAGGCCGCCCGCGCCATGGCCCTGCTGGGCGCCGAGGCGCTGCTCTATCCGACGGCCATCGGCAGCGAGCCGCATGACGCCAGCCTCGACACCGCGCTGCCGTGGCGCCGGGCGATGCAGGGCCACGCGGTCAGCAACGTCATTCCGGTGGTCGGGGCCAACCGCATCGGCTTCGAGCCGTGGGACGGCTATCCGAACGGCGGCCAGAGCTTCTACGGCTCGTCGTTCATCGCCGACCACCGCGGGGACCTGGTGTCCGAGCTGGGCAGCGACGACGAGGGCCTGGTGTCGACCACCGTCGACCTCGACTTCCTCGCCACCCACCGCGCCGCCTGGGGCTTCTTCCGCGACCGCCGTCCGGACCTCTACGGCGCCCTGTCGAGCCCCCGCCCGGCATGATCGAGACCACGCGCCTGATCCTGCGGATTTGGCGCGAAAGCGATCTCGAGCCATGGGCGGCGCTGAACGCCGATCCCGAGGTGATGCGCCATTTCCCGGCGATGCTGACGCGCATCGAGGCCGACGCCATGGCCGCGCGCAACCGCGACTACATCGACCAGCATGGCTTCGGTCTATGGGCCGTCGAACGGCGCGAGGACGGGGCCTTCCTTGGCTTCACCGGCCTGATGACCCTGCGAGACTCCAACCCGCTGGCGCCCGGCGTCGAGGCCGGCTGGCGGTTCGCCCGTCAGGCCTGGGGCCAGGGCTACGCCACCGAGGCGGCGCGGGCGGCGATGGACGACGGTTTCGCGCGGCTGGGGCTGAAGCAGATCGTCGCCTTCACGGCCGTGCCCAATCTGCCGTCGCAGGCGGTGATGGGCCGACTGGGGATGATCCGTCGGACCGATCTCGACTTCGACCATCCCATGGTCCCGGAGGGCAGCATCCTGCGCCGGCACCTGGTCTGGTCGCAGGACGCGCCCTAGCCGCCGCAGCTCTCCGCCGGCGGCGCCGCCGCCAGTTCGGCGCGAGCGGTTTCGAGATCCGCCAGGAACACCGGATCGGCATGCAGCCGGGCCACGGTCGCCGCCGCCATGGTCTGGCCGGCGGAAATGTCGCTCGGATAGTGCAGGCCGCAGATCACGCGGTTCTCGCCATACTCCCGACCCCGCAGCAGCACCGGCGTCGCTTTCGCCGGCTCCAGTTCCGCCAGCACCAGCGCCCAGGCCCAGCCCGCCGCGGCGTTGCTGGAGGCGTAGGAGCTGTTGGTCTTCATCCAGTCCTCGCGGGCAACGCACAGCGGGGCGTCGTCATGGCCGATCATCGGCCGGGGCCGCATGAAGGTGGTCTTGAGGACGGCCACGCTCCGGGCCGCGTCCATGACCATGCGGTCGAGCATCCGCGACAGGGTCGGCGTGTCCCTGACGGTGATCGACTTGCCGACGGCGCAGGCGAAGCTGATATGGGCCGCGTCCCCGAACAGCTCGGCGTCGGCCGCCGCCTGCTTCCAGCGCTGTGAGCCCTCCTCGGCGCGGGTGGCGAGGAAATGGGCGCGCTCGGCGGCCGCCAGGGGCGAGTCCTCGGCCGGGGGGCCGCCGACAAGGGTCAGGGCGTCCGGCGTGGCCTCGGCCGTCAGGTAGCCCGTCGGCCGTTCCTCTCGCGCCGCGACCGACGCCGTCAGGCCGAGGGCGACAACGACACCCATCGTGATGGTCCGACCGCTGAACATGTCCGAGCCTCCGCGCGCCGCGATGGCTACCGGAGTCGGGGATTGCCCCATCGCCGTCAAGCCGAAACCCGTCGTCGGCCTTGACGTGTGAGTATGTTATTTCATAACATCCGCCTTTCTTGCGTATCCCGAGGCTTGCATGCTTGATCGTCGTCTTCTTCTCGCCGCCGCCAGCGGTCTGGCCCTGTTCGCCGCGGCGTCTGCGCGTGCGGCCGAGGCGCCCGCCAACGCCAACACGGTGACGGAACTGGTTGTGACCGCAGCGCCCTATGCGGTCTCGCTCGACTCGGTCGCCACGAGCATCAATGTGGTCGGTCGCGAGGAACTGGACCGCGCGCCGGCCGTGGGTCTCGGCGACGTTCTCAACGGGCTGCCGGGGCTGCGCTCGACCTTCTACGGGCCGGGGGCCAGCCGGCCGGTCATTCGCGGCCTGTCGGGTCCCCGGGTGCTGATCCTGCAGAACGGCGTGGGTCTGGTCGACGCCAGTTCCCTGTCGCCCGACCATGCGGTGGCGTCCGAGCCGGGCGAGGCCTCGCGCATCGAGGTGCTGCGCGGCCCCTCGACCCTGGCCTACGGCGGCTCGGCGATCGGCGGCGTGGTCAACGTCATCGACGACAGGATTCCGACCCGCCCGGCCGCCGACGGGCCGGAGGGGCGCGTCGCGGCCGCGGCCGGGTCGGGCGACGACAGCTATTCCCTGTCCGGCAGCATCAAGGCCGGCAGCGGCCCGTGGGTCTTCGCCGCCGACGCCGTCACGCGGGAAAGCGGCGACTATGATGTCCCCGTCAATCCCGTCTCCGACCGCCTGGCGGCAGCCTCGGGCGAGACGCCCCTGGCTGACCGGACCGTGCGCAACAGCGACGTCACCATGCTGGCCTATGGCGCGGGGGTCTCCTACATCGGCGAGACCGGCTACCTCGGCGTTTCCGCCAAGCGCACCGAGACGCAATATGGCGTGCCGTACGCGCAGATCGTCATTGTCGGCCCTCCGCCGGCCGAAGGGCCCGTTTCGATCGATCTGAAGCAGACCCGTCTCGATGCGAGGGGCGAGTCCGCCGTCGCTCTGGGCCTGTTCGACCGGGCGCGGTTCTCGGTCGGCTACGCCGACTACGAGCATGCCGAGCTCGAGGTCGCCACGGGCGCCGTGGGCACCCGCTTCCTGTCGCAGGGGACCGAAGGCCGGATCGAACTGGTCCAGGCCGAACGCGACGGCTGGCAGGGCGCAGTCGGCGTCCAGGGCCTGGTGCGCACGTTCGAGGCCCTCGGCGACGAGGCCTTCATCCCGCCGACCGACATCAACGAAGTCGGCGTCTTCGTCCTGCAGCGACTCGACCGGGACGCCTGGGGCGTAGAGGGCGGGCTGCGGCTGGACAGACGCAACCTCGAGGCCGGGCTGTCCGGGCGGCCGACCAGCGATGTCGCGGCCGCCTATGGCCTCGACTGGTCGACCACGGCCTCCGGCCCGACTTTCACCAACGTCTCGGCGTCCGCGGCGGTGTTCTGGCGGCCGGCGACCGACTGGTTCGTCGGCTTCAGCATCTCCCGCAACGGCCGCGCGCCGACCGAATTCGAGCTGTTCGCGGACGGCCCGCACGGCGGCACCGGCTCCTACGAGGTCGGCAACCCGGCGCTCGAATCCGAGAAGGTCACCTCCTACGAGGTCACCCTGCGCTGGACCGGCTCCGGACGGGCGGAGCTACATCTTTTCACCGCCCGCTATGACGGCTTCATCCAGGAATTGCCGACCGGTCTGCTGGCCGAAGGCGACGGGACCATCAGCGCGACCGGCGAACTGCCGGTGTTCCGCTACAGCCAGACCGCCGCCACCTTCAGCGGTATCGAGCTCGAGGCCTCGCACGACCTCTGGCGGGACGGCGCGCGGTCGATAGCGGTCGAGGGCGTGTTCGACACGGTTCGCGGCAAGACGGACCTGGGTCCGCCGGCCCGCATTCCATCCTGGTCGGCGACCGCCCGGCTGGTGTGGAAGGGCGAGCGGACTGACGGCCAGATCGAGGTGCGCCAGGTCGGCGACCAGGATCGTCTGGCCGCCTTCGAGCTTCCGACGGACGGATACACCATGGTCAATGTCCAGGCGGGCTTGAAGCCGTTCGAGGACAAAGACCTGACCCTGTTCGTCGAGGGGCGGAATCTCGGCGACGTCGAGGCGCGCGAGCACACCTCGTTCCTCAAGGACATCGCGCCGCTGCCGGGCCGGACGGTCCGGATGGGCGTCAGCTGGGCGTTCTAGGCGGCTACCCCAGGACCGACTTGCCGTTCTTCACGACCGTGACGCCGCGCGACTTCACCCGGGCCTCGAACGAGACGACGTCGCCGTCCTTCCACAGGTCGACGGTGATCGTCTCGCCCGGGAACACCGGGCTGGAGAAGCGCACCTGGTGGCTTTTGATCTTCGCCGGATCGAAGCCGCAGTATTCCTGGAGCACCGCGCGGCAGGTGATGCCGTAGGTGCACAGGCCGTGCAGGATCGGGCGCGGGAAGCCGGCCGCCGCCGCGAACCGCGGGTCAGAGTGCAGCGGATTGCGGTCGCCGCTGAGGCGGTAGATCAGCGCCTGGTCGGGCCGTGTCGCGATGTCGACCGACAGGTCCGGCGACCGTGTCGGAACCACGTGCGGCTCCGGCCCGCCCTCGGACGGGCCGCCGAAATGGCCGTCGCCGCGGGCGAAGAGCGACCCGGTCAGGGTGGCGATCTTCTCGCCCGACGTCGCGTCGGCGAGCACCGTCTCGTTGTAGACGACCGCGCCCTTGTCGCCCTTGTCATAGGCCCCGATAATCCGGCTCGTCGCGAGAACCGACGCCTCCGTCGGCAATGGCTTGTGGAACTCGACCTTCTGCTCGCCGTGGACCACCAGCAGGACGTTGAGGCCCTGCCTGCCGAACCCGGGTCCGGCGCCCCAGGCGACCGTCGTGGCCATGGTCGGCACGGCCTTCAGGCCGCTCTCGTAGACGAACGGCAGCTCGTCCAGGTTCATCGGGTCCGAGCCCATGCCGACGCCGAGGGCGTAGAGCATCGTGTCCTTGTCGGTCCAGGCGAACGGCTGGTTCTCGGTCGCGAGCGACAGAATCTCGGGGTAGGCGATAGGCATGGACGTCTCCCGGGGTTTTCTTCTTGCGCAGATTGAAGCGCGTCCACGCTACGATCCGCAAGACGGGAGGTCGGATTGCCGGGTTCCCTCTGATCGGCTAGAAGCGCCGGCTCACCTTTCATCGCGGCCGGATCCGCCCGCAGCTATAAGAGTCTCGAATGGCCAAGACCCCAGCCGCCGCCAGCCCGGTCACCGGGAACGTCCTGTTCTACACGACCCCCGAGCCGCTCAGCCGCGACCAGCACAGCGGCCTGGGCGTCAAGCGCATGGAAAAGCCGTTCGGCTTCGCCGCCGAGGCCCATGTCGTGCCCCTGACCGTGGCCGAGTTCACCTTCGCCTCGATCTGCTATCCGATCATCTTCGCCGGCGACCAGTACATGCCGCTGGGCGTGCTGGGCATCAACCAGGGTGAAAACCTGTTCGTCCACGAAGACGGCTCGTTCACCGTGGGCGGCTACGTGCCGGCCTACATCCGCCGCTATCCGTTCGTGCTGGCCGCTGACGAAAGCCAGAACCGCATGGTCGTCTGCATCGAGCGCAACGCCAGCATCTTCTCCGACAAGGCCGAGGCCGACCTGCCGCTGTTCCAGGACAACGGCGAGCCGTCGGAATACACCCAGAGCGCCATCAAGTTCTGCGAGGACTTCGAGGGCGAGCGTCGCCGCACCGAGTCGTTCGTCAAGCTGCTGCGTGACCTCGACCTGTTCGAGACGCGCGAGACGGTGTTCAACATGCCCAAGGAAGACGGCACGACCGAGCCGGTCAAGCTGGCCGAGTATTTCGCCGTTTCGGAAGCCAAGCTGAACGCCCTGTCGGGCGAACAACTGGCCACGCTGCGCGACAACGGCGCCCTGGAAAAGATCTACAACCACCTGACGTCGCTGATCGGCTGGGACCGTCTGGTCGCCATCGCCAGCGATCGTTCGATCCAGCGCGCCGGCCTGGTTTCCTGATCGGGACGCCGCGGCCGCCCGCCGGGTGGCCGCGGATCCCTGACCTCTAGCGGGCGAACACGCTCCGCGTGAGGCAGGAAAAGACGAGGCGCCCGGCCTCGTCGAGCAGATCGTGCTGGGCGATGATGATGCCCTTGTCCTCGCCCACCGGGTCCTTGCCCATCACCGTCATGCGACCGCGCAGCAACTCGCCGACCGGCGGGTTGCGCGCCCAGCGCAGCGCGTCGACGCCCAGGCGCTTGGTCTGGGGCCAGTCGGCCGAGGCGTGCTCCTCCAGCCGCGACCACAGGGCGTAGACCATCGCGTCCGGCGCCCCGCGATCGCTGGCCCAGCCCGTGGCGAAGGCGCGGATGAAGGCGTCCAGCGCCGCGGCGTCGACCGCCACGGCGCCGAGGTTGATCACCTGGCCGATCGAGATGTCGTCAAAGCTGGAAGGCATGGTCTCAGGGCTCCGCCGAGATGCGAATCAGCAGCTTGCCGTCGTGGTCGCCGGTGAACAGCCGCTTGACCGCCTCGGCCGCGTTTTCCAGGCCGTCGACGGCGTGCGCCTTCCATTTGATCTGGCCCTGCAGGACCCAGGGCGCCAGCTCCGCCATCGCCTCGCCCGCCCGCGGGATGAAGTCGATGACGATGAAGCCGCGGATCATGATCCGCCGCATCAGCACCCGGGCGAAGTCGCTCGGCCCCGGGATCGGGCCTTCGGTGTTGTAGGTGCTGATCATGCCGCACAGGGGCATGCGGCTGAAGTTGTTCATCCGGGCGATCACGGCGTCCATGATCGCGCCGCCGACGTTCTCGAAGTTGACGTCGATGCCATTCGGGCAGAGCCGGTCCAGCGCCGCGCCGACGTCCTCGTTCTTGTAGTCGATGGCCCCGTCGAACCCGAGTTCGTCGACCAGCCAGGCGCACTTCTCCGGGCCGCCGGCGATGCCGATGACCCGCGCGCCCTTCAGCTTGGCGATCTGGCCGGCGATCGAGCCGACCGCGCCGGCGGCGGCGGAAACGACCACAGTCTCGCCCGGCTGGGGCTTGCCGATATCGACCATGCCGAACCAGGCCGTCAGGCCGGTCGCGCCGAGCACGCTCATGAAGGCCGTCATCGGCACGCCGGGCAGCATGGGCACCGGGTTGAGCGTCCCTTCGTGGGCGATGGAATAGCTCTGCCAGCCGGACAGGCCGGCGTTGACCGCGGTCCCTACGGGAAAGCGCTCCGAGCGGCTCTCCTCGACCACGCCGATGGTCCCGCCGCGCATCACGTCCCCGACCTCGACCGGCGGCAGGTACTGGTCCTGGTCGCTCATCCAGATGCGGTTGGTCGGATCCAGCGACAGGTAGACGTTGCGCACCAGAACCTCGCCGGGCTCCAGGCCGCGCAACGGCCGCTCGACATATTCCAGGTCGCCCGGCGCGATGTCGCCGACAGGCCGCTTGTTCAGAATCCAGGCATGGTTGACGGGCATCTCGGTCCTCATGGTTTTGGCGTCGATCATGGCCTGAGCCGTGGCGAAGTCGAGAGGGAGTCAACAAACCGTCGCAACAGCGTGCTCTGAGGACCGCTCATCGGGAGATTCTCCATGCGCCGTCTCGTTGCTGTCGTGAGCCTGCTCGCCCTGTCGGCCTCGCCGGCGCTCGCCGTCGACCTGACGCCGCTGGGCGTCTACCGCCACGGCGGGTTTGGCAAGAGCGCGTCGGAAATCACCACCTATGATCCGGCGAGCAAGCGGCTGTTCGTGACCAACTCCGAGACCCGCGCCATCGACGTGCTGGACATCAGCGACGTCGAGGCCCCGAAGTCGCTGCAGGCCTTTTCGCTCTCCGCCCATGGCGGCGGCGTCAACAGCGTCGCGGTGCGCGACGGCGTGGTCGCGGCGGCGGTGGACGGCCAGAATCCGCAGGACCCCGGCAAGGTCGTCTTTTTCCGCGCGGCGGACCTCAAGCTGCTCGGCGTCGTCGAGGTCGGGGCCATGCCCGACATGCTGACCTTCTCGCCCGATGGCCGCTATGTGGTGGTCGCCGACGAAGGCGAGCCGGCGCCCGCCGACATGGCCCGTGATCCGGACGGCAGCGTCGCGGTCATCGATGTGTCCGCCGGCTACGACAAGGCCGTTGTCCGCCTGGCGGGCTTCGCCGCCTGGAACGGCGTAGCCGTCCCGGGCAGCAAGCCGGTCCGGCCCGGCGCGACGTTCGCCCAGGGCGCCGAGCCCGAGTATGTGGCGATCTCGCCCGACAGCCGCACGGCCTATGTCGGGCTGCAGGAGGTCAATGCCCTGGCGATCGTCGATCTCGCGTCGGCGAAGGTCACGGCCGTTCGCGGCCTGGGCTTCAAGTCGTTCGCGACCTGCCCGGCGGATGTTTCGGACAAGGACGGCGCGATCGCCATCCTGCCCCACCCCAACGTGTTCGGCCTGTACCAGCCCGACGCCATCGCGATGTTCCAGGCGGGCGGCAAGTCCTGGCTGGTGTCCGCCAACGAAGGTGACTCCCAGGACCTGCCGGCCTTCTCCGAGGAAAAGCGGGTCAAGGATCTCAAGCTGGATCCGACGGTGTTCCCGGCCGGTCCGGCGACCGACTCACTGGCGCGGCTGAAGACCACCACCCTGCTGGGCGACAAGGACGGCGACGGCGACCTGGACGCGGTCTACGCCTACGGCGGCCGGTCGATCAGCATCTGGGGCCTTGACGGCGCCCTGGTCGCCGACAGCTGCGACGCCATCGAGCAACAGACGGCGACCCGGGGCCTGAAGGGTTTCAACCTGAACAATCTCGAAGCCGGCGCCGACAGCCGGTCCGACGACAAGGGGCCGGAGCCCGAGGGTGTCGCGGTCGGCGTGCTCGGCGGCAAGCCCTACGCCTTCGTCGGCCTAGAGCGGGACGGCGGGGTGATGATCTTCGATCTGAGCGACCCGGCGCATCCCAGGCCCGCCGGCTACGCGACCACGCGCAACGACGACCTGCCGCCGACCGACCCGGCGTCCGGCGACCAGGGGCCGGAGGGCGTGCTGTTCATTCCCGCGGCGACCTCGCCCAACGGCAAGCCCCTGCTGGTCGTCTCCTACGAGACCAGCGGCACGACGCGGATCTGGCAGATCAACGAATAGGCGGACTCGCCCTGCGGCCGTCGCAGGCCATATAGACGGGCATGCGTTCGATGCTCCTCGCCCTCGCGGCCGTCCTGCTGGCCCTGACCGCCGCACCCGCGCTCGCCGCGCCGGTGAACACCGGCCATATCGAGGCCGAACTGGTGGCCCAGGAGGCCGCTGTGCCGGGCGGCACGGTGTTCGTCGCCGTGCGACAGAAGATCGACAAGGACTGGCACACCTACTGGCGCAACGTCGGCGACGCGGGCAACGCCACGAAACTGGCCTGGACCCTGCCGGCGGGCTGGAAGGCCGGCGAGATCGTCTGGCCGACGCCCAGGCTTCTGCTCGAGGGCGAGAAGCCCAACCAGCTGGGCGTCTACGCCTACGAGGGCGAGACGCTGCTGGCCGTGCCGGTCGAGGTTCCGGCGTCGGCGAAACCCGGCCAGACCGCGCGCCTGCAGGTGAACGTCAGTTTCCTCGTCTGCGCCGAGACCTGCATCCCCGAGGACGCCACCCTCACGCTGGATCTGCCCGTGGTCGCCGGACCGCCGCAGCCGGACAAGGTCTGGGCCCCGCGCATCGCCGAGGCGCTCGCGAAAGCGCCCAAGCCGTCGAACCTGAGCGCCGTCTTCGCCGTGACGGGCGGCAAGCTGTCGCTGGCCGTGACCGGCGCCGAGCTAAAGGACGCCGATCTCGCCGGGGCCTGGTTCTTCCCGTTCAGCGGCACGGCGATCAAGCATGCCGACCCGCAGGTCGTGGAGCGCGGTCCCGATGGCCTGACGATCCGCGTGCCCGGCGGCTACGACTTCACCCAGGGGACGGCGCCGAAGACGCTCGACGGCGTGCTGGCGCTGGGCGACCGGGCGTTCGAGATCTCGGCCGAGGCGGGCGCCCTGCCCGCCGGCGCGTCCGGCCTGGGCGTGGTCGCCGCGCCCACCGACGGCTTCCCGCTGGGCCTGCCCGTCGCGCTGCTGTTCGCCTTCCTCGGCGGGCTGATCCTCAACCTGATGCCCTGCGTGTTCCCGATCCTGTCGATGAAGGCCGCCTCGCTGGCCGGCCATGCGCACGAGGCCAAGGCCGCGCGGCATCAGGGCCTGGCCTATCTGTTCGGCGTGGTGGCCTCGTTCGTCGCCCTGGCCGGCGTACTGATCGCGCTCAAGGCCGCCGGCGCGGCCGTCGGTTGGGGCTTCCAGCTGCAGTCGCCCGCCGCCGTGGCCGCCCTGTCGGTGCTGATGCTGCTGGTGGCGCTGAACCTGTCGGGCGTGTTCGAGATCGGCGCGTCGCTGCAGGGCGTCGGCGGCAGTCTGGCCGACAACAGCCGGGGCCTGCTCGGCAGTGTCCTGACCGGCGTGCTGGCGGTGGTCGTGGCCGCGCCCTGCACCGCGCCCTTCATGGGCCCGGCGATGGGCTTCGCCCTGACCCAGAGCCCGATCGTGTCGCTGTCGGTGTTCGCCTTCCTCGGGCTCGGCCTCGCCGCGCCGTTCGTGGCCCTGTCGTTTGCCCCGGCGCTGCTGCGGCTGATGCCGAAGCCGGGCGCCTGGATGGAGACCCTGCGCAACGTGCTGGCC
>CANJYY010000014.1 GCA_947479185.1 Caulobacteraceae bacterium | reverse complement strand
CCGTCGCGCATCAGGGCGCGCAGGGCCGTGGGGGCGGTGTAGAAGATCTCCACCTGGTGCTTGTCGATGACCTCCCAGAACCGCGAGGTGGTCGGGTAGTTGGGCACGCCCTCGAAGATCAGGCTGGTCGCGCCGTTGGCGAGCGGGCCGTAGACGATGTAGCTGTGGCCGGTGACCCAGCCCACGTCGGCCGTGCACCAGAAGATCTCGCCGGGGCGGTAGTCGAACACCAGCTCGTGGGTCCAGGCCGCCCAGGTCAGATAGCCGCCGGTGGTGTGCAGCACGCCCTTGGGCTTTCCGGTCGAGCCGGAGGTGTAGAGGATGAACAGCGGATCCTCGGCGTTCATCGGCTCGGGCGGGCAGTCGGTGGAGGCCTTGTCCCGCTCGGGGCCATAGGCGATGTCACGGCCGCTGTGCTTGAGCCACTTGGCCCCGGTGCGCTCCACGACCAGCACCTTGCGCACGTCCGGGCACTGGGTCAGGGCCAGGTCGACGTTCATCTTCAGCGGCACGATCTTGCCGCCGCGCACGCCTTCGTCGGCGGTGATGACCACCTTGGAGTCGCAGTCGAGAATCCGGCCGGCCAGGCTGTCGGGCGAGAAGCCGCCGAACACCACCGAATGCACCGCGCCGATGCGCGAACAGGCCAGCATGGCGTAGGCCGCCTCGGGGATCATCGGCAGATAGATCGTGACCCGGTCGCCCTTCTTGACGCCATGCGTCTTGAGGACGTTGGCCATGCGGCACACTTCCTCGTGCGCCTGGCGGTAGGTGATCTTCTTCGAGTCGGCGGGGTCATCGCCTTCCCAGATGAAGGCGACGTCGTCGCCGCGGGTCGCCAGATGGCGGTCGAGGCAGTTGGCCGAGACGTTCAGCTCGCCGTCGGCGAACCACTTGATGTGGAAGTCCTCGCGGTTCCAGGAGACGTCCTTGACCTGGGTGAAGGGCTTGATCCAGTCGAGCCGGCCGGCCACGTCGCGCCAGAAGCCGTCGGGATCGCTCTCGACCCGCGCGACGGCCGCGTCATAGGCCTTCGCATCCATGTGGGCGCGGTCCGCCCAGGCCTGCGGAACCGGAAACACCTGCCCGTCACTCACGTCCATCTCCCTTGCCTTCTTGTTGGGCGCGAGTATGCGGATGGCGGTCGGCGGCGCAAGGATGCCGCTGCGGGAGTTTGACCATGTTGCTCGCCAAATCCACCTGGCCGGAGATCGAGGCCTTCCTTCAGCGGTCGAAGACGGTCGTCGTGCCGATCGGCTCGAACGAACAGCACGGCCCGACCGGCCTGCTCGGCACCGACTGGATGTGTCCCGAGATCATCGCCCACGAGGCGCAGAAGGGCCGCGACGACCTGCTGATCGCCCCGACCTTCAACATCGGCATGGCCCAGCATCATCTGGGCTTCCCGGGCACCATCAGCCTCAAGCCCTCGACCTTCATGGCCGCCATCGGCGACTGGTGCCGGTCGCTGGCCGGGCACGGCTTTACGAAGATCTATTTCCTCAACGGCCATGGCGGCAACGTGCACACCATCGAGGCGGCCTTCAGCGAGCTCTACGCCGAGGCCAGCTTCGCCGGAAAGCCGCGCGGCTTTTCCTGCAAGCTCAAGAACTGGTGGGACATCAGCGGCGTGAACGCCCTGGCCAGCCGCCAGTTTCCGGTCGGCCACGGCAGCCACGCCACCCCGTCGGAGATCGCCGTGACCCAGTGGGCCTACCCGGACGCGATCAAGACCGCCAACTATGCGCCGCAGATCGCCCCGACCGGCCCGATCCGCGAGGCGCTCGACTTCCGCGCCCGCTACGCCGACGGCCGCATGGGCTCCGACCCCGCGCTGGCGACGCCTGAAAAGGGCGGCGAGCTGGTGGCGCTGGCGGCGAAGGGCCTGATCGAGGACGTGGCGGCGTTCGGGGCGGAGGTCGCGCCGTAGCGCGTTCCTGCGTCCTTCGAGACGCGATCCTGAGGGATCGCTCCTCAGGATGACGTGGAGGAGTGAGCTTCAGAGATATTCGTCATGGTGAGGAGCGAGGCCCCGGCCGAGCGTCTCGAACCACGCACGATCAGGCGGTCACCACGGCGCCACCCACGACGTCCACCGCCCAACCCTCCAGCCGTTTCCCCTCGCAGGGCCCCGACGTGCACGCCCCGTCGTCGATCCTGAACAGCGCCCCATGGCCGGTGCAGAGGATCAGGTCGTTCTCGCGGGTGACATGGCGGCCGGTCGGGCCGCCCAGCGGCTGGCCGGTGTGCGGGCAGCTGTCGACGTAGCCCTTCAACGAGTCGCCCCGCCGGACCACGAAGCCGAGGAACAGCTTGTCGCCAGCGTGGAAGTGGAAGCCGCGCGAGCCGGGATCGGGGATCTCGTCCAGCCGGCAGAGGACGACGCCCGCCGCCGGCCGGGCCGGGTTCAGTCCTTCCACGGGATGGTGACCCGCCAGGGCTCGACGCTGGAGCTCTCGTACAGGCCGGCCTTGCTGTAGGGGTCGTCGGCGTGGAACGCCTGGGCGGCGGCCAGATCCGGGGCCTCGACGATGAGCATCGAGCCGGCCATGCCCTCGTCGGCCGTCAGGAACGGCCCGCCCAGCTTGATCTTCAGCGGCTGGGCGGCGGCCCAGGCCAGATGCGCCTCGCGGGTGGCGGCGCGGATCGCCGGGCCCTCGGGCAGCCTGTCTTTCCACTGGACGATGAAGAGGGGCATGACGGGTCCTAACGTTCGGCTTTCAGGGGGCGGGCGAGCAGGCCGAGGATGGCCTCATCGACGCCGACCTCCCCCGCGAGAATGGCGGCGACGGCCTCGCTGATCGGGGTCTCGACGCCGACGCGGCGGGCCAGGGCGCGGACGGCGGGGGCCGAGGCGACGCCCTCGGCCACGGTCAGCTTGCCGGCAAGGGCCTGCTCCAGCGACTGGCCGGCGCCGAGCGCCAGACCGACGCTCATGTTGCGCGACTGCGGACTGGAACAGGTCAGCACCAGGTCGCCCAGGCCGCACAGGCCGGCGACCGTCTCGGCGCGGCCGCCGAGCGCCTGGGCCATGCGGGTCATCTCGGCGAAGCCGCGGGTGATCAGGGCCGCATGGGCGGAGCGTCCCAGCCCCTTGCCCTCGACGATGCCGCAGGCGATCGCCAGCACGTTCTTGATCGCCCCGCCGGCCTCCGCGCCGATCATGTCGTTCGACAGGTAGGGCCGGAACGTCGGGATGGCGATGGCCTCGATCAGCGCACGGCCGAGGTCCTCGTCGGCGCAGGCCAGGGTCACGGCCGTCGGCAGGCCGCGGGCCACCTCGCCGGCGAAGCTCGGTCCTGACAGGACAGCCGCGCTCGCCTGGGGAATGGTCTCGTCGAGCACCTCGCTCATCAGGCTCAGCGTGCCCTGCTCGACGCCCTTGGCGCAGAGCACGATCGGCAGGTGCTCGCGCACATGCGGGCCGAGCGCGTTCAGCGTCGCCCGCAGGTGCTGGGCCGGGGCCACCGCGAGGATGAAGTCGCAGGCCGCCAGGTCCTCGAAGTCGGTGGTGACGTCAATGGCGTCATCCAGCGTCACGCCGGGCAGGAACAGGCTGTTCTCGCGCGTGGTGCGGATGGCCTCGACCACCTCGGTCTCGCGGGCCTGCAGGGTGACGGCCATGCCGGCCCGGGCGCAGACCTGGGCCAGGGCCGTGCCCCAGGCGCCGCCGCCGATGACGCCCGCGTACTTGAAAGCTTCGCTCATGCCTTGGCGCCCTTGCGTCCGGGAACATGGGTGGGATTGGCGCTCGCCGCCACGGCGTCCAGCGGCCAGCGCGGCCGGGCCGGGGCGTCGAGGCCGTCGATGAGGCCCAGCGCCAGCCGCTCGGCGCCGGCCAGGGCGATCATCGCGGCGTTGTCGGTGCAGTAGACCAGCGGCGGGGCGTGGAACGAGAAGCCGTGGGTCACGCAGGCCTGCTCCAGTCGGCTGCGCACGGCCTGGTTGGCCGCGACCCCGCCGGCGACGACGAAGCGCAGGCCCTCGCCGCGATGGGCTTCGGCATAGGCGGTCATGGCCCGCTGGGTCCGTTCGGCCAGCTGGCGGGCGATGGCGAACTGCACGCTGGCGGCCAGGTCGCGCTTGTCGGCCTCGGTGGTCAGGGGTTCGGCGGCGCGGGCGGCGGCGGTCTTCAGGCCGGAGAAGGAGAAGTCGAACCCTTCCCGGCCGAGCAGGGCGCGGGGCAGGGGGAAGCGTTCCGGGTCGCCGCCGACCGCCAGCCGCTCCAGCGCCGGCCCGCCCGGGTAGCCCAGGCCCATGGTCTTGGCGATCTTGTCGAACGCCTCGCCGGCCGCATCGTCGATGGTCGAGCCCAGCCGGCGGCAGGCGCCGACCCCGGCGACCTCCAGCAGCTGGCAGTGGCCGCCGCTGACCAGCAGCAGCAGGAAGGGATAGGGGATGTCGTCGGCCAGTCGGGCGCTGAGGGCGTGGCCTTCCAGGTGGTTGACCGCGATCAGCGGCAGGCCGCGGGCCAGGGCCGCCGCCTTGCCGAACGACAGCCCGACCATAACCCCGCCGACGAGGCCTGGCCCCGCCGTGGCGGCGACGCCCGACAGGCCGTCCCAGCCGACGCCGGACTCGCTGAGGGCCCGGGCGACGATGCCGTCGATCGAGTCGACGTGAGCCCGCGCGGCGATTTCCGGCACCACCCCGCCGTAGGGGGCGTGCTCGGCGATCTGGCTGGCGATGATCGAGGACAGCACCGTCACGCGCCCGTCCGCTTCCCGCCGCACGACGGCGGCGGCGGTTTCGTCGCAGCTGGTTTCGAGTCCGAGGACGGTGAGCGTGGTCATCTACATTGCGGCCCGGACGCCCCTCGTATAGCAGCGAGGCGTCTTCTTCAGCCCGAGGTAGCCCCCCCGCCGTGTCGTCGCAACCTGCCATCCGGATCGGGACCCGCGGGTCCAAGCTCGCCCTCGCCCAGAGCGGCATGATGCGGGACCGCATCGCCGCCGCGCTCGGCGTCGCCGATCGCGCCGAGGAGGAGGCCCCGCTGGTGGTCATCACCACCACGGGCGACCGTATCCAGGACCGCCGTCTGCTGGAGATCGGCGGCAAGGCGCTGTTCACCAAGGAGATCGAGGAAGCCCTGCTCGACGGTCGCATCGACGCGGCCATCCATTCGATGAAGGACGTCCCGGCCGAGAACCCGCCCGGACTGGTGATTGCCGCCATTCCCGAGCGCGAAGACCCGCGCGACGCCTTCGTCTCGACCCACTACGGCTCGATCGCTGAACTGCCGCAGGGCGCGAAGCTGGGCACCGCGAGTCTGCGCCGTCAGGCCCAGGCGCTGCATGTGCGGCCCGACCTCGACATCTTCATGCTGCGCGGCAACGTCGACACCCGACTGGCCAAGCTGGCGGCCGGCGACGCCGACGCCATCCTGCTGGCCGCCTCCGGCCTCAACCGCCTCGGTCTCGGTCATGTGCCGAAGGGCTTTCTTGATCCGATCGCCGCGCCGCCGGCGCCGGGGCAGGGGGCCCTGGCCATCCAGACCCGCGCCGAGGACGCCAATGCGCCGTGGGTCGCGGCCCTGCGCTGCGAGGCGACGACCCTGGCCGTGGCCGCCGAGCGCGGCGCGCTGGTTGCCCTGGAAGGCTCCTGCCGCACGGCCGTCGGGGCGCACGCCCGACTGGACGGCCGCCGCCTGACCCTGATCGTCGAGGCCCTGACCCCCGATGGCGCCCGCCGCTATCGCCGCGAGGACGCCGTCGACCTGGGCGTCGACGCTGAAACCGACGCCCGCGAACTCGGCCTGCGACTCGGCCACGCCGTTCGCCTCGAGGGCGGGGCGGATATCCTGCTGAAGGATTGATCGCCGGTCCGGCGGGTTGCAGGGTGACGGCCATGGCTCCAAATCCGCTCAACGTCTGGATCACCCGCGCCGAGCCGGGCGCGGCGGCGACCGCCGAACGGGTCGCGGCCATGGGCCACAGGCCGGTCGTCGCGCCGCTGCTGCGCATCGAGTCCCTGCCGGACGTCGACATCGACCTGACCGGTGTGGCGGCCCTGGCCTTCACCAGCGCCAATGGCGTACGCGCCTTCGCCGAGCGTGAGGCGCGTCGCGACCATCGCGTGTTCGCTGTCGGCGCCGGAACCACGGCGGCGGCCAAGGCCGCGGGATTCAAGGGCGTGCTGTCGGCCGAGGGCGACGTCAACGCCCTGGCCGGCGGCATCATCGCCCGCAAGGCCGAGCTGCGCGGCGCGGTGCTGCACCCCTCCGCCGCCGAGCCCGCCGGCGATCTGGTCGGGGCCCTGACGGCCGAAGGTCTCGAGGCCCGGTTCATGCCGATCTACGATTCGGTCGAGGTCGACCCGTCCGTCGCGCTTCTCGACACGCTGGACAGCCTCGACGTCGCCCTGCTCCATTCGCCGAAGGCGGCGCGGGCGCTGGCGACGCTGCTGCAGGGCCGGGACCTGCCGAAGCTGCGCCTTCTGTGCCTGTCCGCGGCCGTGGCCGGTCCGCTCGCGGACGCGAAAGTGCGAGAAGTTGTCCGCGCCCCGTTTCCCATCGAGGCGGCGCTGCTTAATCTGATAGGAAGAGGCGAGCCGTCCGGGATCGCCCCGAGGCCCGCAACGAGGCGTTTGAAGAGCTGATGACTGTCGCGCCCGACCCCAGCGAGATCACCCCGCCGACCGATCCGGCGGTCTATGCCCGTCCGCGCACCTTCGGCGTGGCCTTCTGGGCGGTGATCGCCCTCTGTGTGCTCAGCGTCGTCGCCGGCGCCGCCGTGACCCGGTTCGCGCCGCGCATCTGGGGCAAGCCGGCGGAAGCGCCCGCCCCGGCGGCCTCGATCGCCGACCTGCCCGACCTGAACCCGCAGTCGCCGCCCCGCCAGGCCGGGGCGACGCTCGATGGCGTGCAGACCGCCTCCTCGGCCGAGATCGCCGCCCTGCAGACCCGTATCGAGGCGCTCGAAGCCGGCCAGACCCGCACGGTCAACGCCGCCGCCGCGGCCCTGGCCGCCGCCTCGCTCGCCGAGGCGACCCAGGGCTCCGGCGCGTTCGAGGCCGAACTCTCCGCGCTCGAGCGCGTCCTGCCGCTGTCGGCCGAGGTGCGCAGCCTGCGGCCCTACGCCGAGAACGGCGTGCCCAGCCGCGCCGCCCTGGCCGCGGACTTCGACGCTGTCGCGGCCAAGGCCGCGGTCGCCGCGCGGGACCCCGGTCAACGGGCCGGATTCCTCGCCCGCGCCGGCTACGCCCTGTCGGCCATCGTCACCATCCGCCGCGTCGGCGCCGGCGGTGAAGGCCCTGACGCCGTGCTGGCCCGCGCCGGCGACGCCGTGGCCCTCGGCGACCTCGAAGGCGCCCTGAAGATCCTGCGCGAACTTCCGCCCAAGGCCGCCGAGGCCCTCGTTCCCTGGCGCAGCCGCGCGCTGCAGCGCATCGCCGTCGACCGTCAGGTCGCCTCGATCCGCGCACTGGCCCTGTCCGACCTGATGGCCGTCTCGCGGGCGCAGCCATGATCCGCACCACCCTCGTTCTCTTCCTGGTCGCCGCCCTGGCCGTGGCGGCCCTGGCCATCGGCGGCGACGCCGGGGTGGCCAGTCTGGTCTGGCGCGGCTGGCGGGTCGACATGACCGCCGCGGCCGCCGCCCTGCTGGTGCTGCTGACCTCGCTGCTGGCGACGGTGTTCTGGAACTTCCTCCGGTGGCTGCTTGAGGCGCCGCGGCGCTCGGCCAGGGCCCGCGCCGAGGCCCGCCGGAAGGAGGGCGCCGAAGCCCTCGCCCGCGGCTTCCTCGCCGCCGCCGCCGGGGACGGCTCCGAGGCCCGCCGGCTGGCGCAGAAGGCGGCCGACCTGGCCGACGACGCCCCGGCCCTCGTGCGCGTGCTGGCCGCCCAGGCCGCCGAGGCCGCCGGCGACCTGCCGGCCGCCAAATCCGCCTATTCGGCCATGCTCGGCTTCCCGGACATGCGCCTGGCCGGCCTCAAGGGCCTGATGCAGATCGCGGTGGGCGAGGGCGACAAGGTCGGGGCCGTGCGCCACGCCCAGACCGCCTATGGCCTGGCCAAGACCGCCCGCTGGGCCTGGCGGGCGCTGGTCGATTCGCGGCTGGAGGCCGGCGACTGGGCCGCGGCGCTGGACCTCGTGCAGGGCGCGCAGGAACGCAAGGTCGTCTCGCCGCTGGTCGCCGACCGCACCCGCGCCGCCCTGCTGGCCGCCTCGGCCGCGAGCTCCGAGAACCATCCGTCCGAGCGCATGCGCGCCCAGGCGCTCGAATTCGCGCTGCAGTCGGTCAAGCTGAAGCCCGACTTCGCCCCCGGCGTGGTCATGGCCGCGCGCCTGCTGGCCGCCGACGGCAAGGCGAGCCGTGCGTCCGGCATGATCGAGAGCGCCTGGAAGAGCCAGCCGCACCCGGCCCTGTGGCTGGCCTACCGCGACCTGCGCACCAACGAGACGCCGCGCGAGCGGGCCAAACGCCTGGCCGGCCTCGCCGCGCTCAACTCCGACGCCCGCGAGAGTCAGATCCTCAAGGTCGAACAGGCCCTGATCGGCGGCGAGATCGGCGTCGCCCGCGAGGCGGCCCGCGCGCTGGCGAGCGAACCGGTGACCCAGCGGCTCGCCGGACTGCAGGCCCGCGCCGCCAACGCCGCCGGCGCCATGGACGAGGCCCGCGCCTGGGTCGCCCGGGGCGCCGCCGCGCCGCAGGAGCCCGACTGGTCGGACCTCGACCCGGAAGGCCGCGCCTTCGCCTACCGCCCCGAGGACTGGACGCGGCTGGTGGCCGTCTACGGCGAGACCGGCGACCTGATTCACCCGCGTCTGGAACGCCGCGAGCGGACCATCAGCGACCTGCCCAACCTGCCCGCGGCCTATGTGGAATCGACGCCGTTCCTGGCCGCCGCCGAGGCCGGCGCGGCGATGATGCCGATCCCCGACGACCCCGGCGTGCCCGACCATGCGCGCCCGCCGCAGGGCGATCCGCAGCCCCCCGCGCCGGCCCCGCGTCGCCGACGCTTGGCAAGCACGACTCGCCCCGCTAAATAGGCGCTCCTTCCGGCGGGTCTCCCGCCTCAAGGGCCGCCTTAGCTCAGCTGGTAGAGCACCGCATTCGTAATGCGGGGGTCAGGTGTTCGAGTCACCTAGGCGGCACCATTCCCTTTCCCGGCAGGGGTTTCGCCGGAACTCCCGCTCCACTCCGGCGCTGTGACAAAGCCTCTTCGCGCCCACAGATTTTATCGCAACTGACACAGTTGCGGTTATGGTCACGAAGGTGCATCACCGTGACCTGTTTCTGATCTGGAGCTTCCCATGACCCGTTCCGCCCTGTTCGCCGCCGCCGGCGTGATCCTCGCCCTGGCCGTCACGCCCTTCGCCGTGGAGGCCCGCGGGCCGTTCACCAACGTCCCCGCCGAGGTCCAGGCCGGGACCTATACGTTCGATCCGGGCCACACCAAGATCACCTGGTCGACGAGCCATCTGGGCTTCTCGACCTACACCGGCCAGTTCGGCAAGGTCGGCGGCAGCCTGACGCTGGATCCGAAGCAGGCGACGAAGGCGGCGCTGGACGTGACCGTCGACACTGCCTCGCTGGGCACCCTGAACACGGCGCTGGATACCCACCTGACGTCGGCCGACTTCCTCGACGTGGCGACCTTCCCGACCGCGACCTTCCACGCCACGGGCGTCAAGCTGACCGGCGATCGCACGGCGCAGATCACCGGCGACCTGACCCTGCACGGCGTGACCAAACCGGTCGTGGTCGAGGCGACCTTCAACCAGGCGGGCGTCAACCCGCTCGACAAGACCTACTCGCTGGGCTTCGACGGCAAGGCCGTGATCAAGCGCTCCGAGTTCGGCGTCTCGGCCTATGTCCCGGCCGTCGGCGACGACATCACCCTGACCATCGAAGCCGAACTGAAGAAGGTCGGCTAGGGCCTCGGGCGGCGGCGGGAGCGCCTTGTCGCGCTCCTGCCGCCGGACGCTGGACCAATGGCGGCCTCCCGGAGTTCCGATGGCTCGGCCTGGCCGCCCGCCCCGTTCGTCAACCTGAACGTTGTCTGAAAATCGATCTCAGAACGAGTTCAGACCCCGCGGCCTAGATCGAGAACAGCTCGTCCATGTCGGACGGCAAGGATCAGGAAGCGGCAAGATGAAAAAGATGCTTTTGGGCGCGATCGCCCTCGGGGCCCTGACCATGGCCGGTTCGGCCAGCGCGCAGGACGGTATCCGGCTCGGCATTCCGGGCTATGGCGGCACGGGTTGTCCGGCGGGCAGCGTCTCGACGACTCTGAGCCCCGACGAGAAGTCCCTCAGCCTGATCTTCGATGAGTACGCGGTGTCCGCCGGCGGCACGACCGGCCGTTCGTTCGACCGCAAGAGCTGCAATGTGGCGATCCCCGTCCATGTGCCGCAGGGCTACAGCGTGGCCGTGCTCGCGGTCGACTATCGCGGCTTCAATCACCTGCCGAGCGGGGCTTCCTCGCAGTTCAACGTCGAGTACTTCTTCGCCGGCAGCCGAGGTCCCGCGTTCCGCCGCAACTTCTTCGGCCAGCTCGATTCCGACTACACGATCAGCAATGAACTGCAGGCGCAAAGCGTGGTGTGGTCAGCCTGCGGCGCCGACGTGAACCTGCGGACCAACTCGAGCATGCGCCTCAGCACCGTGCGCAACGCGGAAGCCATGGCGACCGTCGACTCCGAGGACGTCAACGCCGCCATCGTCTACCACCTGCAGTGGCGCGCCTGCCGCTAGGTTGAACCAGAGGGCCGACCGTCGGCGCAAGGAAGGATTTTCCCCATGAGATGGTCGGCCGCTCTCGCCGCATTGGCCCTGTTTCCCGCCCTCCCGGCGCATGCCCAGGCGGCGGCGCGCCCCGCGGCTCCGCCTCCCGTCATCGCCGGCGGCTGTGGAGACATCAGCTACAGCGTGGTGTTCTCCCCGGACGGGAACACGCTGTCGGTGCTGTTCGACAATTTCGCCGTCACCGGCGGGACGGGTGTCGGCGTCGCATCGACCGCCTGTGACCTGCAGATCCCGCTGCCCCTGCCCGAGGGCTTCTCCATGGGCGTCTACAAGGTCGACTATCGCGGCTTCGCCCGGCTTCAGTCGGGCCAGACGGCTGAACTCAAGGTCGACTACGGCTTCGGAGCCTCGGGCTGGTTCAAGTCCATGCGCCGGGCGCTGACCGGCCCGGTCGAAGACGATTACATCTTCAGCGAAACCATCGGTGGCGGGCTCATGGCGCGGGCCGGCTGCGGACCCAAGGCCATTCTCAATCTCCGCGCGGCCCTGGCGATCCGGGCCACCCCGACGCCGGCCGAGACCACAATCTCGCTCGACTCCCTCGACGGCGCGCCCGTTGGCGGGGTCACCTTCCATCTCGACCGCAAGAAGTGCGCGACCCTTCGTCGCCGCTAGGCTGACTGGCCCGGACCAGGAGTCCGGGCCGATCCTTACGCCGCCCTTATGCGCGGGCCCCAGGGCCCGTCTCGCGCCCTGACGGCCTTCAGGCGCACACCCTCCCCAAGCCGCCGGCCTTTTGCCGGCCTGGAGGGTCACGTGGCTGATATCCTGTTTCTCGCGCTGGGGCTGGGGGCGTTCGCGCTCTTCGGCCTCTATGCCGCGTTGCTGCGCAAGGTCTGACGGCCATGCTCGTCACGCTGCTGTACGTCGCCGCGGCCATCGGACTGGCCGTCTACATGGTCGCCGCGCTGCTGCGCCCCGACAAGTTCTGATCATTCAAAAGGGAGACCTCGCATGGACTGGCGGGGCTGGGCCGAGATCGTCTTCACGATCGGCCTCACACTGGCGTTGAGCGTACCGCTCGGCGTCTATCTCGCGCGCGTCTGGACCGGTGAGCGCACCTGGCTGGACCCGATCCTCAGGCCGGTGGAGGCGTTCGCCTACACGGCCTTCGGCGTCGACCGCGACAAGGGCCAGGGCTGGCTGGCCTACACCGGCTCGGTGCTGGCCTTCAGCGCCGCCGGGTTCGCCATCCTGTATGGTCTCCTGCGTCTGCAGGGCCTGCTGCCGTTCAATCCGCAAGGCTTCGCCGGCCTGTCGCCGCATCTGGCGTTCAACACCGCGATCAGCTTCGTCACCAACACCAACTGGCAGTCCTATGTGCCGGAAGCGACCGTCTCGACCTTCTCGCAGATGGCCGGACTGACGGTGCACAACTTCGTCTCCGCGGCGACCGGCCTGGCGATCGCCGCCGCGGTCGCCCGCGCCTTCGTCGCCAATCGCGGTGAGACGCTGGGCATCTTCTGGGTCGATGTGACCCGCGTCACCCTCTACGTCCTGCTGCCTGTCAGCCTGGTGTTCTCGCTGGTGCTTGTGGCGCTCGGCGTGCCGCAGTCGCTGGCCTCGGGCGTCGAGGTGACGACCGTCGAGGGCGCGAAGCAGACCCTCGCCCTGTTCCCTGTCGCCAGTCAGGAGATCATCAAGCAGTTCGGCGCCAACGGCGGCGGCGTGTTCAACGCCAACTCCGCCCACCCGTTCGAGAACCCGAACGCCTGGACCAACCTGATCCAGATCGTGGCGATGAACGTGCTCAGCCTGGCGGCGGTGTTCGCCTTCGGCCGGGTCGTGCTGGCGCGCAGGGAAGCCCGGGCCCTGGCGGCCGTGATGGTCATCCTGGTCACCGCGGCGGCCGGCGGTCTCTACGCCGCCGAAACGATGACGCCGCAGCCGGCGATGATCGCCGCCGGCGTTGACGCTCCGGTCAATATGGAGGGCAAGGAGGTCCGCTTCGGCGCCCCGTCGACCGCTGTCTTCTCTGCCTTCACCACCGGCGCGTCGGACGGCGCGGTCAACGGCATGCACGACAGCTTCTCACCGCTCGGCGGCGGGATCGCCATGTTCATGATCCAGCTGGGCGAGATTCTGCCCGGCGGCGTCGGTTCGGGTCTCTACGGCATGATGGTCATGGCCCTGCTGGCCGTGTTCGTCGCCGGGCTGATGGTCGGCCGCACGCCCGAGTATCTCGGCAAGAAGGTCGAGGCGCGGGAGATCAAGTTCGCCATGCTGGCGGTGCTCATCCTGCCGATCACCATCCTCGGCTTCACCTCGGTCGCCGCGGTGCTGCCCTCCGCTCTGGCGGGGCTGCTCAACCACGGTCCGCACGGCCTGTCGGAGATGCTCTACGCCTATACCTCGGCGGCGGGGAACAACGGCTCGGCCTTCGCCGGCCTGACCGCCAACGCCCCCTGGTGGAACACCACCCTGGGCATCGCCATGCTGCTGGGCCGGTTCGCCTACATCGTGCCGGTGATGGCCATCGCCGGCTCGATCGCCGCCAAGCCCAAGCTCGCCCCGACGGCCGGCACCCTGCCGTCCGACGGCCCGCTGTTCACCGGCCTGCTGATCGGGATCATCCTGATCCTCGGCGGCCTGCAGTTCTTCCCCGCCCTGGCGCTGGGCCCGATCGTCGAGCACTTCCAGGTGCTGGCGGCGGCGCGCTGATCCCTCATTCGACCTTCAAGGACGTCTGACATGTCCATCACCCCCACCGCCGACGACAACGGCCGCAGCGCAAGGAGCGCCATAGGCGCGGCCGGTCTCTCCCCGGCGGTCCTGGTGCGGGCGTCGAAGGACGCCTTCATCAAGCTCGACCCGCGCAGGCTGACCGGCAATCCGGTCATACTCGCCACTGAGGTCGTCGCCGGCCTGGCCACGGTCTCGGCCGTGGCCGCCATCAGCGGCGGCCAGCCCGCGGGCTTCCCGATCCAGATCGCCGGCTGGCTGTGGGCGACCGTGCTGTTCGCCAACCTCGCCGAGAGCGTCGCCGAGGGGCGTGGCAAGGCGGCCGCCGACAGCCTGCGCGCCTCGCGGGTGACGACCAAGGCCAAGCTGCTGATCGACCCGGCCACCGGCACCTGGATCCCGACGCCGGCGGCCAACCTGGCCATGGGCGAGGTCGTGCTGGTCGAGGCCGGCGACGTGATCCCCGCCGACGGCGAGATCATCGAGGGCGTGGCCAGCGTCAACGAGGCGGCCATCACCGGCGAATCCGCTCCGGTCATCCGCGAAAGCGGCGGCGACCGCTCGGCCGTCACCGGCGGCACCACGGTGGTCTCCGACTGGATCAAGGTGCGCATCACCAGCCAGCCGGGCTCGACCTTCCTCGACCGGATGATCGCCATGGTCGAGGGGGCAGACCGGCGCAAGACGCCGAACGAACTCGCCCTGGCCGTGCTTCTGGCCGGGCTGACGCTGGTGTTTCTGATCGCGGTCGTGACCCTGCTCGGCCTGGGCGCCTATTCGGGCGTCAGGCTCGATCCGATGGTGCTGGGGGCCCTGTTCGTCACCCTGATCCCGACGACCATCGGCGGCCTGCTCAGCGCCGTCGGCATCGCCGGCATGGACCGGCTGCTGAAGGTCAATGTGCTGGCCACCTCCGGCCGGGCGGTCGAGGCCGCCGGCGACGTCGACACCCTGCTGCTCGACAAGACCGGCACCATCACCTTCGGCAACCGCATGGCTACCGAGGTGGTCCCGGCCCCGGGCGTGCGTCCGGAAGTGGCGCTGCGGGCGGCGTTGATGGCCTCCCTGGCCGATGAGACCCCCGAGGGCCGCTCGATCGTCGACCTGGCCCGCGAGCACGGCATGACCGCCGAGGCCCCCGCCGACGCGACCTTCATCGCCTTTTCCGCCACCACGCGGCAGTCGGGCCTCGACGCCGGAGCCTCGTCCTGGCGCAAGGGCGCCGTCGACGCCGTGCTCAGGTCTCTCGGCCTGACCGACGCCCAGACGCCGGCGGACTTCCGCCAGGCCGTCGACCGCATCGCCCGCTCCGGCGGCACGCCGCTGGCGGTGACCGAGAACGGCGTGCTGGTCGGGGTCATCCACCTCAAGGACGTGGTCAAGCCGGGCGTGAAGGAACGCTTCGCCGACCTGCGGCGGATGGGCGTGCGGACCATGATGATCACCGGCGACAACCCGGTGACCGCCGCCGCCATCGCCTCCGAAGCCGGGGTCGACGACTTCCTCGCCGAGGCCACGCCGGAGGACAAGCTGCGGCTGATCCGCGCCGAACAGGCCAAGGGCCGGCTGGTGGCCATGTGCGGCGACGGGGCCAATGACGCCCCGGCCCTCGCCCAGGCCGATGTCGGGGTGGCCATGCAGACCGGCGCCCAGGCCGCCCGCGAGGCCGGCAACATGGTCGACCTCGACAGCGACCCGACCAAGGTCCTGGAGATCATCGAGGTCGGCAAGCAGCTGCTGATCACCCGCGGCGCCCTGACGACCTTCTCGATCGCCAACGACGTGGCCAAGTATTTCGCCATCATCCCGGCCCTGTTCGTGGTCAGCCTGCCGGCGCTGGGGGCGATGAACATCATGCAGCTGCACAGCCCGCAGAGCGCCATCCTCTCGGCGGTGATCTTCAACGCCCTGGTGATCGTCGCCCTGATCCCGCTGGCCCTGCGTGGCGTGAAATACCGCGCCATCGGCGCCGGCAAGCTGCTCAGCCGCAACCTGACCCTCTACGGCCTGGGCGGCATCATCGCTCCGTTCATCGGCATCAAGGCGATCGACATGATCGTCTCCACACTCGGCCTCGTCTGAGGATCCCGCCATGCTGTCGCAAATCCGTCCCGCCATCGTCTCGATGGTCTTCTTCACCGCCCTGCTGGGCCTGGGCTATCCGCTGGCCGTGACGGGCATCGCCCAGGCGGCGTTCCCGTCCCAGGCCAACGGCTCGCTGGTCACCGACAGGGCCGGCCGCACCGTCGGCTCGGGCCTGATCGCCCAGGCGTTCGCCGGACCCGGCTACCTGCACCCCCGCCCTTCGGCCGCCGGCAAGGGCTATGACGCCGCCGCCTCGTCGGGCTCCAACTACGGCCCGATGAACCCGGACTACGCCGCCCGGGTGAAGACCGACGCCGACGCCCTGCGCACCGAGGGGGGCGCCGCCATCCCCGTCGACGCGGTGACCACCTCGGGCTCGGGCCTCGACCCGGACATCTCGCCGGCCTACGCCGAGCGCCAGATCCAGCGGATCGCCGACGCCCGGGGCGCGACCCCGGCCCGGGTGCGGGAGGTCCTGCTGGCCAGCACGACTGGTCCGACGCTCGGCTTCCTCGGCCAGCCGCGGGTCAATGTGCTCAAGGCCAATCTGGCGCTCGACGCCCGCGTCCCGGCGGCGCACCCTCCGGCGCGATGACTCCTGGCGAACATCCCAGACCTGATCCGGACGCCCTGCTGGCGACAGCGGGGCGTCATGGCCGGGGCCGACTGAAGGTCTTCCTCGGCATGTCTCCGGGGGTCGGCAAGACCTTTGCGATGCTCAGCGCCGCCGCTCGCCACCAGGCGGGCGGCGGCGGCGTGCTGGTCGGGGTGGTCGAGACCCATGGCCGGCGCGAGACCGAGTCCTTGCTGGACGGGCTCGAGGTCCTGCCGCGCAAGCCGATCGACTACCGCGACCGGACCCTGCTGGAGTTCGATCTCGACGCGGCCCTGGCCCGGCGGCCCGCCCTGCTGCTGGTCGACGAGTACGCCCATTCCAACGCCCCCGGCTCACGCCACCCCAAGCGATGGCAGGACGTCGAGGAACTGCTGGCCGCCGGCATCGACGTCTGGACGACGCTGAACGTCCAGCACCTCGAGAGCCTGGTCGACGTGGTGTGGAAGATCACCGGCGTACGCCAGCGCGAAACCGTACCCGACAGCGCCCTGTCGAAGGCCGACGAGATCGAGCTGATCGACATCACCCCGACCGAGCTGCGCGAGCGGATG
>CANJYY010000013.1 GCA_947479185.1 Caulobacteraceae bacterium | reverse complement strand
GCGCCGTCGGCCGCCCGCACCCGCACCAGGCCAAGGTAGTAGGCGTCCTGCATCGTCCCGCCGCCGACCGTCTGGCAGCCGCCCAGCGCAATGGTCGTCGCGAGGCCCAGGGCCCTCGCCAGGCGATACAACTCAACGCACACGATAACCCCGATCCGGCTCAACGTTATCGGCCGCCCCTGGAAATGCAACCCGAAATAGAAAAGGCGACGCCGCGAAAAATAATTCAGGCGGCCTGCATCCACGGCCGCGATCGGCGGCGACTACCTCACAGAAGGGCGCAAGGATGCGCCGGGGCTGGAGGCAAGATCATGGAAGACCTGTTCCGTTCGTACTGGTGGCTGCTGTTCCCGCTGGCCTGGATGATCATCGGCGGCTTCCGCGGCTGGCTCGACTATCAGCGCCGTCGCGACAACCTCGACCTGATCAAACACTTCGCCGACAGTGGGAAGGACATCCCCGCCGGCCTGATCGAGAAGCTCGGCGGCCGCGCCCGGACCGGAGGCTAAAGCCATGGACACGTTCGAAGACCTGTTCCGCTCCTACTGGTGGCTGCTGTTCCCGCTGTCCTGGTTCATCGCCGGCGGCTGGCACAGCTGGCTGAACTACCGCAAACACCGCGACAACCTCGACCTGATCCGGCGGTTCGCCGATAGCGGCAAGGAAGTGCCGGCCGGCCTGCTGGACAAGCTCAGCGCCCCGATCCCTGACGACTGGGATGACGACGGCTACCGGGGCCGCCGCGACCGCCGCTACCGCGGCTACTACCGGCGCGGCTTCGGCGGCTGGTACCAGGTCGCCCTGTTCGGCTCCCTCGCGGCCGGTTTCGGCTATGCCTCGTACATCGACATCTATGGCGCCGGTCAGGCGTTCACCATCGTCGCCTTCGTCATGGCCTCCATGTTCCTCGCCACGCTGGTCGCGACCCTGACCACGCGGACGCCGAAGGACTGATGCGTGGACGCGCCGCTTGTCCGGGCGGCCAGGGCCGGGTCGCAGGCCGCCTTCGGGCGGCTCGTGGAGCGGCATCAGCAGGCCCTGCGGGGCTTCCTGCGCCGCGCCGCGGGGCCTGACGCCGATGACGTGGCGCAGGAGGCTTTCGTGACCGCCTGGTCCAGCCTGGCCCGCCTGCGGGACGACGACGGGTTCCGGCCCTGGCTCTACGGCATCGCCTGGCGCAAGGCGCTCAGCCTGCATCGTTCGACCGCCAGAGCCGCGCGCCGCGACCACGACTGGCTCGAGGAGCGGGACGGGCAGGGTGGGGGGCTGGACCCCGCCGACCGCATGGCGCTGGAGGCGGCGATGGCCCAACTGCCGGCGGACCAGCGGGCGGCGGTGGCCCTGTGCATGGCCCAGGGCTGGTCGCACGGCGAGGCGGCCGAGGCGCTGGGGATGCCGCTCGGTACGATCAAGTCGCATGTGGCGCGCGGCCGGGATAAGCTGCTCAGTGTTCTGGGAGACCGACCATGACGGCCGAACAACGCCTTGCGGCCTTTCTCGCCGAAGCGCCGGTTCCGGCGCGGGACCCGGCCTTCTCCGTCGCGGTGATGCGGCGGGTGGCGCGGCGGGAGTTCGTCCTGCGACTGGCCACCAGCGGCGTGTTCGCCGCGGTGGCGGCGGTAGCGCTGTGGGCCTGCGCCCCGGCGCTCAGCGCGGTGCTTGAACCCCTGGCCCGGCTGCTGCTGCCCGCGGCCGTGCTGCTGACCCTGACGGCGGCGTTCGTGCTGTTCACCGCCAGCCTGGAGCCGGGCCGCGCCCGGTCCTGATCCGCGTTACGAAGATTTCATCCGCCGGTCCGCATCCGTTGACCCCCGCCGGCGCCTCTACCTAGTCAGAAGGCGAACGCAACGACGCTTCGCCCAAGATCAAAGGAGGGTTTCATGGAAGACCTCATTCCGCTCGTCGCCGTGAGCATGCCATTCATCATGGTCATCGCCATCGTCGTTGTTCCGGCCATTCTGAAGAGCCGCGAACGCCGCGAAATGCAGGCCACGCTGCGCGCCGCCATCGAGAAGGGCCAGCCGCTGCCGCCCGAGATGATTGACGCCATGACCCGGAACGTGAAGGTCGCCCCGACCTCGCTGAGCGACATCCGCACCGGCATCATCTGGCTGGCGGTCGGCGCCGGCATCGGCGCCTTCGGCTTCATGATCGGCTACGAGGAAGCGGAGGCCTTCCATCCGATGCTCGGCATCGCCTCGATCCCGGCGGTCATCGGCCTGGCCTACATCGCCCTGAGCTTCTTCAACCCCAACAAAGCCAGGCAACCCTGATCGCATCAGGGCAAGGGGAGCGCACCACCATGGCCGGGGTCAGAACACCCGCCAGTCTGCATGATGTCGAGCTTGCCGCCCTTGCGGCGGCGGGCGACCGGCCGGCCTTTGGCGAACTGGTTCGCCGACATGGCTCGGCGGTCCGGGGACTGCTGCGGCGCATGGGCGCCGAGCCGTCGCTGGCCGATGACATCGCGCAGGACGCCTTTCTCGCGGCCTTCGAGCGTGTCTCGGAGTTTCGCGGCGAGGGCACCTTCTCGGCCTGGGTCCGCAAGATCGCGGCGAGGCTCTATGTGCGCCGCTGGCGCAAGGAGTCGCGTTTCGATGTCGAGGCCGAGGACATCGAGGACGGACACGGCGGGGAGGCGTCCGCGGCCGCCCGCATCGACCTGGATGAGGCGATGAAGACGCTGTCGCCCGCGGAACGGATGTGCGTGTCGCTCTGTTACGGAGCGGGCGTCTCGCATGCCGAAGCAGCCGAGGCCTTGAATGCGCCTCTGGGAACGGTCAAATCCCATGTCAAACGTGGTCTGGATAAACTCCGGCTCCGACTTGCGCCGCCTGAAGGCGCGCACGGCGAACCGGCGGGGAGAGAAGGTCATGCCTGAGCTCGATTTCGAGATGCGGCTGGACCGGCTGTTCAACGAACCCCCGGTCATGCACGACGCCGAGGCCTTTGCCCGGCTGGTCGAGATGCGCCTCGACCGCGGCTGGAACCTGCGTCAGGTTGGCATCGGCGTCGCGGGCCTCGTGGCCGGCCTGGTCGGGGTCAGCCAGCTGCTCGGCTCGCGCATGCTGTTCGACGCCGGCGAGGCCACCCAGCGCAACGCCGTGGCCTTCACCAGCAGCGTCAACGGCCTGGTCCGCACCGGCGAGAACATCTCGGCCCTGCCGTTCGGCGGCGAGGCCCTGTGGCTGGCGGCGGCTCTGGGTGTTATGGCGCTTGCGTTCGCCGTGACCCGCGCGGTGGAAGAGTTCCAGTAATCCGCAGGAGGCCGTCCTGTCCGCCCATCGTGAAGAGACCGTCCGCCGCCTCGCCGCGCCGGATATCGCCGCCCGCAAGGGCGGCGTGCCCATCGTCAGCCTGACCGCCTACACCGCGCCGGTCGCCGCGATCCTCGATGAGGCCTGCGACCTGCTGCTGGTCGGCGACTCGGTCGGGATGGTCGTGCACGGCCTGCCCAACACCGTCGGCGTGACGCTGGAGATGATGATCCTGCACGGCCAGGCGGTCATGCGCGGGTCGCGCCGGGCGATGGTCGTGGTCGATATGCCGTTCGGCTCCTACGAGGGTTCGAAGGAAGAGGCCTACGCCAACGCCGCCCGGATCATGAAGGAGACCGGCTGCCAGGCCGTGAAGGTCGAAAGCGGCCCGACGGTGCCCGAGACCATCGACTACCTGGTCAAGCGGGGCATCCCGGTCATGGGCCATGTCGGCCTGCGGCCCCAGGCGGTGCTGGTCGACGGCGGCTTCAAGGCCAAGGGCCGTACGGAGGACGAGCGCGCGCGCATCCTCGCCGAGGCCCAGGCCACGGCCGACGCCGGGGCCTTCGCCGTGGTCGTCGAGGGAGTCGCCGAGCCGCTGGCCCGCGACATCACCGCCGCCATCGCCCCGCCGACCATCGGCATCGGCGCCAGCGCCGGCTGCGACGGCCAGATCCTCGTCACCGACGACATGCTCGGCCTGTTCGACTGGACCCCGAAATTCGTCCGCCGCTACGCCGACCTGAAGGGCGAAATCGCCGCCGCCGCCCGGTCCTACGCCGACGACGTCCGCGCCCGGACCTTCCCGGGCGAGGCGGAGACCTATTTCTCGAAGAAGTCCTGAGGACCTCGGCGTCACGCCGCGTTGCAGCGGCGCGGCTCACCCTATAGGTTCCGCAGCCTCAATCAGCGGATTTCGCGGAGCGCCCGTTCGTGGTCGATGTTTTTGAAGAAGTCGAGGACCAGATCCGCTCCGAGCGGTATCGCAGCCTGGCGATGAAGGCCCTGCCCTGGGCCCTGGGCGTCGGTGCGGCGGCCCTGATCGCGGCGCTCGCCTTCTGGGGCTGGGATTCCTATTCGAAGTCCCAGGCCGACAAGGCCTCGGAAACCTACATGGCCGCGCTTGAGGCCAGTTCGCAGGGCGACACCTCCGGCGCCTACGCCAAGTTCGGCGAGGTCGCCAAGTCTCCCGCCAAGGGCTACCGCGCGCTGGCCCTGATGGCCCAGGGCGGCATGCGCATGGAAGCGGACAAGCCCGACGAGGCCGTCAAGCTGTGGGACGAGGCGGCCAAGGCCGCCAGCGACCCCGTGCTCGGCGATCTGGCGCGCCTCAAATCCGCCTTGGCGCTTCTGGATACCGCTCCCTACAAGGATCTTGAGGGCAGGCTGACCCCGTTGATGGAAGAGAATCGTCCCTATCGCCTTCCGGCGCGCGAGGCGCTGGCCTTCGCCAAGCTGATGGCCGGCAAGCCCGCCGAGGCCAAGGCCGACTTCACCTATCTGTCGCAGGTGCTGGGCGCGACCGACGGCATGCGCCGCCGGTCCCAGGCCGCCATCTCCCTCATCGACTCCGGTTCGGCCGGCGCCATTCCGGCCGCCGCCAGGGCCGCCGCCCTTCTGCCGCCGCCGCCTCCGCAAATGCCGGGGGGCCTGATGGGTCCCGGCGGTCCGCAAGCCCAGGGAACTCCTCAATGATCTCGCGTAACGTCGGCGTCGCCGTTCTCTTCGCCGGCGCGATGGCGCTCGGCGGCTGCTCCACCGTGGGCGCGGTCGGCGACGCGGCCGGCAGGCTCGTTCCGTCCTTCGCCAAGAAGGACAAGCCGCAGGAAGTGGCCGGCGACGGCCGCCGCATCTCGATCATCGCCTTCGACCAGCGGGTCGAGGCGGCCGAAGCGCTCAAGGGCGCCGACTTCTTCATCCCCCCCGCGCTGCCGCAGGCCGAATGGCCGCAGCCGGGCGGCCTGGGCGAGTTCAACGTCGAGAACGTGCAGGCCGCGCCTGAGTTCGAGATCGCCTGGCGTCGCGGCTTCGGCAAGGGGTCAGACCGCGCCGCGCACATCACCACCGGCCCGATCATCGCCGGCGGCCGCGCCTATGTGATGGACGCCGCGACCGACGTCGCCGCGATCGACGCCCAGACCGGGGCCATCGTCTGGAAGAAGTCGTTCCGCCCGCGCACCAAGCGCGACAAGGACGGCTTCGGCGGCGGCATCGCCTTCGCCGACGGCAAGCTCTACGTCTCGTCCGGTTTCCGGGTCGTCGCCCAGCTCGACGCCGCCACCGGCGCGGTCGGCTGGACGCACAAGACCGACTCGCCGATCCACGGCGCGCCGGTCGTCAGCCACGGCCGCATGTTCGTCGTCAGCACCGACAACGAGCTGCTGACCTATGACACCGCTTCGGGCACGCCGGGCTGGACCTACCAGGCGCTGGTCGAACCGGCCCGCATCCTGTCCTCGCCCAGCCCCGCGCTGTCGGGCAGCACCGTGGTCGCCGCCTTCGCCTCGGGCGAGGTCGTCGCCCTGAGCACGGCCAACGGCAACGACCTGTGGAACAGCACCCTGTCCAAGGCCAGCCGCACCACCGCCCTGTCCGAGATCCGTGACGTGGCCGGCCGGCCGGTGATCCACCAGGGCGACGTCTACGCCGCCAGCCATGGCGGCATCTTCGCCTCGACGGACCTGCGCACGGGCCAGGCCCGCTGGTCTCTGCCGATCGCCTCGATCGACACGCCGCTGCCCGCCGGCGACGTGGTCTATGTCATCTCCCAGGCCGGCGAAGTGATCTGCGCCTCGCGTGAAAGCGGTCAGGTCTACTGGATCAAGGACCTGAACGCCGGGGTGAAGAAGAGCAAGGACCGCGCCCTGTTCAGCGGCCCGGTGCTGGCTTCCGACCGGCTGGTGGTTGTCTCCACCGACGGACGCGCCATCGCCCTGAACCCCAAGACCGGCGACATTCTCAAGACCCTGAAGATCGGGGCGCCGGTGCTGACATCGCCCGTCGCGGTCAACGGCATGATCTATGTCGTCACCGACAAGGGCGAACTGGTGGCGATCCGCTAGCTTTCTGTGGTATTGGCGCGGCCCCGCAGGCCGCGCCGCCCATTCTTCGCCGTGTCTGCTATCCTGTGACCGCGTTCCACTCCGGGGCGCGGTCGAAGTCGTTTAAGAAGTCCGCATGCCCCTCAAACTCGCCATCGTCGGCAGGCCGAACGTCGGCAAGTCCACGCTGTTCAACCGGCTGGCCGGCAAGAAGCTCGCCATCGTCGACGACCGGCCCGGCGTCACCCGCGACCGCCGCTTCGCCAGCGGCAGCTTGGGCGACCTCGACCTGATCCTGATCGACACGGCCGGCTTCGAGGACGTCGACGACGACAGCCTGGAAGCGCGCATGCGCGCCCAGACCGAACTGGCCATCCAGGAAGCGGACGTGGTGCTGTTCCTGGTCGACGCCCGCGAGGGCATCACCCCGGGCGACGAGATCTTCGCCGGCATCCTGCGCCGCTATCAGCGGCCGGTGATCCTCGCCGCCAACAAGGCCGAGGGCCGCGCCGGCGACACCGGCATCGCCGAGGCCTGGTCGCTCGGCTTCGGCGAGCCGCTTGCGATTTCGGGCGAGCACGGCGAGGGCATGGCCGATCTCTATGCGCTGCTGGCCGGCTATGACGCGGAGATCGGCTTCCAGGAAGAGGAGGACTCCTCCGACAAGCCGATCCTGATCGCCATCGTCGGTCGCCCCAACGCTGGCAAGTCGACCCTGGTCAACCGCCTGATCGGCGAGGACCGCATGCTGACCGGCCCGGAAGCCGGCATCACCCGCGACGCCATCTCCGTCGAATGGGAATGGAACGACCGCAAGATCCGCCTGGTCGACACCGCCGGCCTGCGCCGCAAGGCCAAGGTCCAGGAGAAGCTCGAGAAGCTCTCCACCTCCGACTCGATCCGCGCCATCACCTTCGCCGAAGTCGTGCTGCTGGTGATGGACGCCACCCACCCGTTCGAGATCCAGGACCTGCAGATCGCCGACCTGGTCGAGCGGGAAGGGCGGGCCCTGGTGTTCGTGCTGGCCAAGTGGGACCTCGTCGAGGACCCGCAGGCGCGGCTCAAGGCCTTCCAGGAACATGCCGAGCGCATGCTGCCGCAGGTCCGCGGCACGCCCGTCGTCGCGCTGTCGGCCGAGACCGGCCGCGGCGTCGAGCGGCTGATGCCGGCCCTGGCCAAGGTCTATGAGAACTGGTCGACCAAGGTGAAGACCCGCGACCTCAACGACTGGCTGGCCATGGCTATCCAGCGGCACCCGCCGCCCGCCGTCGGCGGAAAGCGCATCAAGCCGAAGTACATGGCCCAGACCAAGGCTCGTCCGCCGACGTTCGTGCTGTTCTCCAGCCGCGCCGAGCAGATGCCAGAGCAGTATCGCCGCTACCTCGTCAACTCGATGCGCGAGAGCTTCGACCTGCCCGGCGTGCCGATCCGGCTGACGCTGAAGAGCAACAAGAACCCCTACGCCGAGGGCGAGGCCAAGGGCGGGGCGCCGTCCTACCAGGCGGGTGGTCTGATCAAGAAGGAAAAGGCCATGGCGCTCGCCGCCGAGGCCAAGGCCGCCCGCGCCGAGGAGATCGCCAATGCCGAGGCGGGCGTCGAGAAGCCCAAGCCGGTCAAGAAGACGGTGGTCAAGCTGACCGGGGTCAAGGCCGCCAAGGCCCGCGCCGCCGTGGCCCTGAAGTTCACCAAGGCCAAGGGCGCCAAGGGCTCGCGCCCGGGCATCCAGAAGCTGCGCGGCGGCGGCTCCGTGAAGGGCCGTCCGCCCCGGCCGACGACCCGGACCGGGAAGAAGTCGTAGGAGTGGTAGGGGACAGGTTATCCTGTCCCTTGGGACTGGATAACCTGTCCCCGTCTTTCTGACCTCCGCAGCCAGGGGACAGGGCAAGCAGTCCCAAGGGAGAGCTTGGCCGGTCCCAAGTCTAGCCGTTCGCCGGCAGCGCGCCGCCGGCCGCTTTCCACTCGCTGAACAGCACCGTCTTGTCCGGCAGGCCGAGGTCGGCCTGGGCAAGTTGCACCAGCAGAGGCGCGATCTCGGCCGGGTCGGTGACGGTGGCGGGATCCTCGCCAGGATAGGCCTCGGCCCGCATCTTCGTGCGCATGGTATTGGGGTCGAGCAGCACGGCGCGGATGGCCGTCTCCTCCATTTCGTCGGCCCAGCAGCGCACCAGCGCCTCCATGCCGGCCTTGGTCGCCGCGTAGGCGCTCCAGAAGGCCTTGGGGTGCACCGCGCGACCCGAGGTCAGGAAGATCGCCCGACCGGCGTCAGAGGCCCGCAAAAGCGGCTCGAACGAGCGGATGATCCGCCAGGTGGCCGTGAGGTTGACCGAGACGACGTCGTCCCAGCGCTTGATGTCCATGTGACCGGTCGGCGTCAGGGCGCCGAGGATGGCCGCTGAATGGACCAGCACGTCGAGTCGGCCGAACCGCTCGAAGAGGTGCGCGCCCAGGGCGTCGAGGCCGTCGGGCTCCTTCAGGTCGATCGGCGCAAGCGTGGCGTGCTTGCCCGTAGCGGCGAAGATCTCGTCGTCGAGCGCCTCGAGCGCGCCCTGGGTGCGGCCGAGCGCGATGACATGGGCGCCGGCGCGGGCCAGGCCCAGCGCGGCCTGATAGCCGATGCCGCGGGTCGCGCCGGTGACCAGGGCGATGCGGTCCTTGAGGGGGAGGGAATCCATGCGGGGCTTCTAGCCGCTGGCGGCCGGTTGTTGAACCCTTGCCGCGTAGCGCTGGGCGATCACCGCGCAGGCCATCAGCTGGATCTGGTGGAACAGCATCACCGGCAGGACGATGAAGCCGACGCTGGCCGCGGGGAACAGGATGCTGGCCATCGGCACCCCGGTGGCCAGGCCCTTCTTCGAGCCGCAGAACACCACGACGATCTCGTCCTCGGTGGAGAACTTCATCGACCGGGCCAGCATCAGGGTCACGGTCAGCACGATGGCCAGCAGCACGACGCAGATCGCCAGCAGCACCGCCAGCTCGCGGCCGCTGACCTGTTTCCACAGGCCGCCGACGACGGCGGCGCTGAAGGCGCCGTAGACCACCAGCAGGATCGAGCCCCGGTCCGTATAGCTGACCAGCTTCGCGTGCCGCGCCACCCAGCTGCCGACGAACGGCCGGGCCAGTTGGCCGATGGCGAACGGCAGCAGGATCTGCACGGCCACGTCCTGCACCGCCTTGAGCGACAGGCCGCCGGTCTGGGTATGCAGGAACAGCCCGACCAGCAGCGGCGTCAGCACCACGCCCAACAGGTTCGAGGTCGAGGCCGCCACCACCGCCGCAGCGACGTTGCCGCGCGCCTGTGAGGTGAAGGCGATCGACGACTGCACGGTCGAGGGCAGCAGGCAGAGGTACAGCACCCCGGCGGCCAGCGGGGTCGGCAGGATCGACGGCGGCAGCTGGATGATGCCCAGCCCCAGCAACGGGAACAGCAGGAAGGTCGAGCCGAGCACCGCCAGATGCAGCCGCCAGTGGACCAGGCCGGCGATGACCGACTCCCGCGGCAATCGCGCGCCGTGCAGGAAGAACAGCAGGGCGATGGCCGCCTTGGTCAGTCCGCCGAACCACACCGCGCCCTGGCCATGCACCGGCAGCAGGCTGGCCAGCACGACCATCAGCAGGATGGCGACGATGTAGGGATCGGGACGGAGGGTGCGAAGCCACTTCATCCGGATGCTCCCCCCCGGAAGAGCTGTCGGCGCGACGCGACGACTGAGGGGGGCGTGCCGGCCAACCCCCTCCGTCCCGGCTTCGCCGGGCCACCTCCCCCGGAGGGGAGGATCATCAGGCGCTCACCAGGAACGACAGCTGGCGGCCGCTGTCGCCGCCTTCGGCGATCTCGCGGTCGAGCAGGCGGGTCGGGTAGTCGCCGGTGAAATAGTGGTCGGTGAACTGCGGGCAGTCCGGATCGCGCGGCCCGGCCTCCAGCGCCCAGTACAGGCCCTCGACCGACAGGAAGCCCAGGCTGTCGACCTCGAGGAAGGCGGTCATCTCGGCCAGCGACTTGCGCGCGGCCAGCAGCTTGTCGCGGTCGGGCATGTCGATGCCGTAGAAGTCCGGCCACATGATCGGCGGGCTGGCCGAGCGCAGGTGCACCTCGGTGGCGCCGGCCTCGCGGACCATGCGGACGATCTTGCGGCTGGTGGTGCCGCGGACGATGGAGTCGTCGATCAGCACCACCCGCTTGCCCTCGAGCACCGCGCGGTTGGGGCTGTGCTTCATGCGCACGCCCAGTTCGCGCACGCTCTGGGTCGGCTGGATGAAGGTGCGGCCGACGAAGTGACTGCGGATGATGCCGAGCTCATAGGGAATGCCGCTGGCCTGGGCGTAGCCGAGCGCCGCCGGCACGCCGCTGTCGGGCACCGGCACGACGACGTCGGCGCTCGCCGGGGTTTCCTCGGCCAGCCGCATGCCCATGCGCTTGCGCACGCCGTACACCGAGCGGCCGTTCACGATGCTGTCGGGGCGGGCGAAGTAGACATACTCGAACACGCAGGGGCGGGCCTTGCCGGTCTGGAACGGCTTGAGGCTCTCCACGCCGGTGTCGGAGATGACGACCATCTCGCCATGCTCGACGTCGCGCACGAAGGTCGCGCCGATCATGTCCAGCGCGCAGGTCTCGGACGCCAGAACCGGCTTGCCGTCCAGATCGCCGAGCACCAGCGGGCGGATTCCCAGCGGGTCGCGCACGCCGATAAGCTTCTTGTTGGTCAGGGCGACCAGGGCGTAGCCGCCCTCGATCTGGCCGATCGCGTCGATGAACCGGTCGACGACCCGCGCCTTCCGCGACCGGGCGATCAGGTGAAGGATCACCTCGCTGTCGGAGGTCGACTGGAAGATGGCCCCGTCGGAGACCAGCTGGTCGCGCAGGGCGAGGAAGTTGGTCAGGTTGCCGTTATGGGCCAGGGCCACGCCGCCGGCCTCGAGATCGGCGAACATCGGCTGGACGTTGCGGATGCCGCTGCCGCCGGCGGTGGCGTAGCGGGTGTGGCCGATGGCGTACTGGCCGGGCAGGCGGTCAACCAGGTCGGCGCCGGTGAAGGCCTCGCCGACATGACCGAGGTGCCGTTCGGTGGTGAAGCTCTGGCCGTCGAAGGCGGCGATGCCGCAGGCTTCCTGTCCGCGATGCTGCAGGGCGTGCAGGCCCAGCGCCACTACGGCCGCCGCGTCGTCGACCTCGAAAACGCCAAACACGCCGCATTCGAGCCGCAGGGTGTCGTCGTCGGGATCGCGGGCGGGGATGTGAACCTGTCGGTCGCTCGTCCGGCTAGCGGTCATCGGGTTTTCTCCACCAGATCGTCCACGGCGTGACGCTCGCGCGCCTCATAGCCCTTTTCGCCCGGCTTGGGCGCCCTGACGCCGTCGCGGACCGCCTTTTCGACCTTCGGCGCCACCGAGCGCGCCGCCGAGAAGCCGTTCGGGGCGAAGGCCTTGAGGATCCGCCCCGAGGCTTCCGACACCGGATAGAACAGACCGCTGGTCACCCAGCGCGGCGCGGTTTCCGCGGGCGTGGCCATGAGGAACAGCAGGTTGAACCCGCCCAGCAGGACCAGCGCGCGGATCAGGCCGAAGCCCGTCCCGACCGCCCGGTCCAGCATGCCCATGGTCTGCGTCTCGCGGACGCGCTGCTCCAGGCTCGCGCCCAGCAGTCGCAGCGCGATATAGGTCAGGCCAAAGACGAATAGAAGGGCCATGCCGACGCCGGCCCAGTCCGGATCGATCAGCGCCCTGCCGGCCGGGGCGGTGAAGCGCAGGGCGAACACCGCCAGGATGGCCGCCAGCAGGAACGACAGGACGGTCATCAGCTCCTTGGTCGCGCCCCGGGTAAAGCCGATGATCGCCGAGACCAGCAGCAGCGGCCCGGCGATGAAGTCGAACTGCGTCAGCTCCATCGCTGCTCTCCGATGCGGGTGACGGCATCAACCAAACGGGAAACCCCGGTCACGGCCAAGGTGTCGCCGGCGCCCATAGGCGCGAGGGCCCTTCTGAACCCCAGCTTGGCGGCTTCCTTGAGGCGGGTCTCGGCCCGGCCGACCGGGCGGACCTCGCCCGACAGGCTGACCTCGCCGAACACCACGCAGTCCTGCGGCAGGGCTTCATCGAGCGCCGAGGAGGCCAGGGCCGCCGCCGCCGCGAGATCCGCGGCCGGCTCGGTGATGCGCAGGCCGCCGGCGACGTTGAGGTAGACATCCTTGTTGCCGAAGCCGAGACCGCAGCGCGACTCCAGCACCGCCAGCACCATGGCCAGACGGCCGGAGTCCCAGCCGACCACCGCGCGACGCGGCGTACCGTAGGCCGAGGGCGCGACCAGCGCCTGGAACTCGACCAGCACCGGCCGGCTGCCCTCGATGCCAGCGAACACCGCCGCGCCGGCCGCCCGCTCGCCGCCGTCGTTGAGGAACAGGGCCGAGGGGTTGATCACCTGGTTCAGGCCGGCGTCGCCCATCTCGAACACGCCGATCTCGTCGGTGGCGCCGAAGCGGTTCTTGGCCCCGCGCAGGATGCGGAACGGATAGCCCCGCTCGCCTTCGAAGCTGAGCACCGCGTCGACCATGTGTTCAACAACGCGCGGACCGGCGATCTGGCCATCCTTGGTCACGTGGCCGACGAGGATCACCGCCACGCCGCGCTTCTTGGCCAGCCGCACCAGTTCGGAGGCGCAGTTGCGCACCTGGGTCACCGAGCCGGGCCCCGCCTCGTGTGCGTCGCTCCACATGGTCTGGATGGAGTCGATGACCACGAGGTCGAAATGCTCCTTCTTCAGCCCGTCCATGATGTCGCGCAGCGCCGTCTCGGCGGCCAGCTTCACCGGAGCGTGGGCCAGGCCCATGCGGGCGGCGCGGCCGCGCACCTGTTCCACGGCCTCTTCGCCGGAGATGTAGGCGCACTTCACGCCGCGCAGGGCCGCCTGGGCGACCACCTGCAGCATCAGGGTCGACTTGCCCACGCCGGGGTCGCCGCCGATCAGGATGGCGCTGCCGGGCACCACGCCGCCGCCGCAGACCCGGTCGAACTCGTCGACGCCGGTGGCGATGCGGGGCGGGGCGGGGGTCTCGCTCTGCAGCCCCTCGAAGGCCAGGCCGCGGGTCTTGGTCGCCTTGGTCGGCGCCAGTGATCCGGGCGCGCGGGAGGTCACTTCCTCGACGAGGCTGTTCCAGGCGTTGCAGGCCGGGCACTGGCCGGCCCACTTGGACTGCGCCGCGCCGCAGGACTGGCAGACATAGACGGCGCCGTCGCGGGCCATGCGGACTCCTGATTCGGGGACAGGGGGCACAATACCGGCAAACAGGGCCGGCCGCGCGGCCCATTGGCGGCCAGCCGTTCGCGGAACCGTGTGTCGCAAACGCCGGCGACTCCGCTAGGCTTGCGGGTCTGGGGAAACTGAAGCCAATCGAGGGGATATCGCGATGAGCGTTGTCGACGGCGGAAATTCTTCAAAACTTGTCCAGCGGGTGCAGGACATCCTGCTCAGGCCCAAGCCGACCTGGGAGGTCATCGATACCGAGCCGGCGACGGTGAACGGGCTCTACACAGGCTACGCGATGATCCTCGCGGCCCTGCCGCCGATCGCGGGCCTGCTGGGCAACCTCGCGCTGTCGCCGTTGATGGGCCATCTGGCGGCCTTCAGCTTCATGGGGTCGATCGTCTGGGCCGTCGTGCAGTATGGCCTGGCCCTGGTGGGCATCTATGTCTTCGCCAGGGTCGTCGACGTGCTGGCGCCCAGCTTCGACGGGACGCCGAACCAGATCCAGGCCTTCAAGGCCGTGGTCTACGGGGCGACCGCCTCCTGGGTCGGCGGAGCGCTGGTGTTCATCCCCGTGCTGGGCTGGCTGATCGCCTTCGCGGGCGGCCTGTATTCGCTTTACCTGTTCTACCTCGGTCTGCCCAAGCTGATGAAGGTGCCGGAAGCCAAGGCCCTCGGCTTCGTGGCCGTGTCGATCATCGTGGTCGTGCTGATCCAGATGGTCATCGGCTGGATCGCCGGGGCGGTGGTCCTGATGGCCGGCATGGGGGCGGGCGGCGCGGCCATGATGGGCGCCGCGGCCTTCCACTAGCCTCAGGCCGCGCCACGCCAGAAGCGTTCGGCGCGGGTCGACAGGCGGGTGAGCAGTTCATAGGCGGTGGTTCCGGCCGCCGCCGCCGCCTCGTCGACGGGCAGGTTGGGCCCGAGGATCTCCACCAGGGCGCCCGGCGTCGCCGTCTCGCAGCCGGTCAGGTCGACGGCGATCATGTCCATCGAGACCCGTCCGACCATCCGTCGGCGCGCGCCCTCGAACCAGACCTGCCCTTTGGGACAGGCCGACCAGGGCACGCCGTCCGCATAGCCGGCGGCGAGGATGGCCACCGTCAGCTCGCGCTCGGCCGTGAAGACGCCGCCGTAGCCGATGGTCTCGCCGGCCGGGACCCGGCGCAGCTGCAGGATTTCCGCCTCCAGGGTGGCGACGGCGCTGATGCGGCCGTCCGGCCGGTCGTGCGGGCCGCCGCCGAACAGGCTGATGCCCGGCCGCACCTGGTCGAAACAGTAGTCGCGGCCCAGAAAGATGCCGCCCGAACTGGCCAGGCTGGCCCGCGCCTCGGGAAACAGCGCCCGCGCCTCGCGAAAGCGCGCCAGTTGCAGGGCATTCATCGGATGGTCCGGCTTACCCGCGCAGGCCAGATGGCTCATCAGCAGCACGACGTTCGGCCGACCGGCGAGGCCGCGCGCCTCGGCCAGGGTCAGGCCGAGCCGGTTCATGCCGGTGTCGATGTGGATGGCCGCGGGGCCGTCCCAGGCGGCGGCCTGGTCCAGGCTGTTGATCACCGGCGTCAGCTCGGCGTCGATCAGCCGGTCGCGCGATCCGGGCGTCGGGCCGTCGAGCACATGGATCCTCGCGGGCCGGTCGCCGAGCGCGACGCGCAGCGCCTCGCCTTCGGTCAGCCGGGCCACGTGGAAGCTGCGCGCGCCTTCACGCCACAGCCGCAGGCCGGCCTCGAGGGCCCCGACGCCGTAGCCGTCCGCCTTGATCGCCGGCGCGGCCTCGACGCCGGCCATGTCCCGCAGCACCGCATAGTTGCGGGCGAGGGCGTCCAGATCGAGGGTCAGGCGAGCGGCGGTCATGCGCTGCGGCTAAGGGGCGAGGGGGTGTGGGTCAAGCGTCTCGCGCCAATCCTCCCCTCGCAGAGGGGAGGTGGACCGCGCTCCGCATGGTCCCCCTCCCCAACTGTGTTGGGGAGGAAGGATGTCACCGCACGTCGAACCGGCCCTCGCGGGCGAGGTTGCCGAACTTGGTCGTGTCGCCGTGGAAGTGCAGCTTCACCGTGCCGATCGGGCCGTGACGCTGCTTGCCGATGATCACCTCGGCGACGTTGTTGATCTTCTCGAGGTCTTCCTGCCAGGTCATGTGCTCGGGCGTGCCCTCGCGGGGCTCGGCGCGGCTGAGGTAGTAGGCCTCGCGATAGACGAACATGACCACGTCGGCGTCCTGCTCGATCGAGCCCGATTCCCGCAGGTCTGACAGTTGCGGCCGCTTGTCCTCGCGGTTTTCCACCTGACGCGAGAGCTGGGACAGGGCGATGACCGGTACGCCGAGGTCCTTGGCCAGGGCCTTGAGGCCGCCGGTGATCGCCGAGACCTCCTGCACGCGGTTGCCCTCCTTGCCGCCGGCGTCTGTGGTCACCAGCTGCAGGTAGTCGACCACGATCAGGTCGAGGCCGTGCTGGCGCTTCAGCCGGCGGGCGCGGGCGGTCAGCTTGGAGATCGACAGGCCGCCGGTGGCGTCGATGAACAGCGGCGCTTCCTGCACCTCGATGGCCCCGTCGCGGACGCGGCCGAACTCGCTGGCGTCGATCTCGCCCTTGCGCAGGCGGTCCGACGATACGCCCGACACGTCGGCCAGCAGACGCATGGCCAGCTGTTCGGCGCTCATTTCGAGCGAGAAGAAGGCCACGACCCCGCCGCTGACCGTCTTGCGCGTGCCGTCCGGCTGCGGCTCCCAGGCGTAGGCGCGGGCGACGCTGAAGGCGATGTTGGTGGCCAGCGCCGTCTTGCCCATCGACGGGCGGCCGGCGAGAATCAGCAGGTCCGACGGGTGCAGGCCGCCCAGCTGCTTGTCGAGGTCGGTCAGGCCGGTCGAGACGCCGGCCAGGCCGCCGTCGCGGCTGTAGGCCTCGGCGGCCATCTGCACGGCCCCGGTCAGGGCGTCGGCGAAGTTGACGAAGCCGGTCGAGGACGTGCCGCTTTCGGCGAGGGTGTAGAGCTTCTGTTCCGCGGCCTCGATCTGGTCGCGGGCCGAGACGTCGGCCTCATGCGCCTGGGCCTCTACGGTGATCTCCCCGCCGATGCGGATCAGGTCACGGCGCAGGGCCAGGTCGTAGATCGCCCGGGCATAGTCGGGAGCGTTGGCCGCCG
>CANJYY010000012.1 GCA_947479185.1 Caulobacteraceae bacterium | reverse complement strand
GTGAGCGAGAGCGGGAAGAGCTGCGGCGATTGTGGCCTGTGCTGCAAGCTGCTGGGCATCGCCGAGATCAACAAGCAACCGGGCGCCTGGTGCGGCCACTTCCGCAAGGGCGTCGGCGGTTGCGGCATCTATGCCGACAGGCCGTCGGCCTGCCGCGACTTCACCTGTCTCTGGCTGAGTTCCGACCGGCTCGACGACAGCTGGAAGCCGAACCGGGCGAAGTTCGTCATGTTCACCGACCAGGACGGCCGACGGCTGAACATCGTCGTCGACCCCGCCGAGCCGATGGCCTGGCGCAAGGACGCCTACTATCCGCGCATCAAGGCCATGAGCTCACGGACCGAGGAGGGCTACGAGCTGGTCGTGGCGGTCGGCGACCGGCGCTTCGTCATCTTCCCGCACGAGGATATCGACCTCGGGATCATCAACCCGGACCACAAGATCGTCACCGGCTTCGCCATGGTCGAGGGCCAGCGGACGCCATACGCGATGGTGGTGAGTGACGGGGCGTAGACGCAGCAGGGACAGACACCTTCGGTGTCTGCCCCGATCAGCCCCTAGCCCCTCCCGACCCACACCCTATAGTCCCCGCCACACGCCACCCCGGGGACCCCGCCATGCGCCGTCGCACCTTCCTCGCCGCCCTGCCCGCCGCCGCCTTCGCCGGCCAGGCCCTGGCCCAGAGCCGCAAGGCCAATCCCAACCTCGACCGGCCGGACGTGCACGGCGGCGACCGCGTCGATGGCGCCACCTTCGCCAGCCGCTCGGCCGCCTGGGGTGCGCACGGCGCGGCGGCGACGGCCCATCCGCTGGCGACCCTGGCGGCGATCGACACCCTGCGACGCGGCGGCTCGGCCGTTGACGCGGCCATCGCGGCCAACGCCTGCCTCGGCCTTCTGGAGCCGGTCAGCTGCGGCGTCGGCGGCGACTGCTTCGTCATGCTGTGGGACCCGAAGACGAAGAAGGTCGTCGGCCTCAACGGCTCGGGCCGCTCCCCGCGCGCCCTGACGCTCGCGACCCAGCGGGCCCGGTCGAAGAACGGCCGCATCGCCAGCTTCGGGGCCATCTCGGTCAGCGTGCCGGGCGCGGTCCAGGCCTGGTGGGACCTGCACCAGAAATTCGGCAAGCTGCCGTGGAAGAGCCTGTTCGACCCGGCCATCGCCCATGCCGAGGAGGGAACCCCGGTCACCCAGAACGTCGCCTACTATCTTGGCGCCTCGTTCCGCCGGTTCAACAACCCGACCTCCAGCATCGAGGAAGTGGCCAACTTCAACGCGGTCTGGGCGCCGACGGGCCGGACGCCCGTCGAGGGCGAGCTGTTCCGCAATCCGGGCCTGGCGGAGACCTACCGCAAGATCGCCGCCGGCGGCCGCGACGCCTTCTATGACGGCGAGATCGCCGACCGGATCGAGCGCTACTTCAAGCGTATCGGCGGCTGGATGACCCGCGCCGACCTCGCCGCCCATCACAGCGAATGGACCACGCCGCTGGTCAGCGGCTATCGCGGCGTCGACGTCTATGGCCTGGCGCCCAACAGCCAGGGTCTGTCGACGCTGCAGCTGCTCAACATTCTCGAGACCTTCGACGTCAAGAAAATGGGCTTCCAGTCGGCCCAGGCGATCCACCACGCGGTCGAGGCCAAGCGCCTGGCCTACGAGGACCGCGGCCGATATTTCGCCGATCCCGAGTTCAGCAAGGTCCCGGTCGAGTGGCTCAACTCCAAGGCCTACGCGGCCGAACGGGCGAAGCTGATCCGGCCGGGCGCGATCCTCAATCCGGTCCATCCGGGCCAGGCCCCGGCCCATGGCGACACCACCTATTTCACCACCGCCGACGCCGACGGCATGATGGTCTCGATCATCCAGTCCAACTATCGCGGCATGGGCAGCGGCCTGTCGGCGGACGGCCTTGGCTTCATGTTCCAGGACCGGGGCGAGCTGTTCTCCCTGACCGACGGCCATCCCAACGTCTATGCGCCGGGCAAGCGGCCGTTCCAGACCATCATCCCCGGCTTCGCCGTGCGCGACGGCCAGCCCTGGCTGAGCTTCGGCGTCATGGGCGGTGACATGCAGCCCCAGGGCCAGGCCCAGATCATCAGCAACATGGTCGACTTCGGCCTCGACCTGCAGGCCGCCGGCGACAGCCCGCGCTGGCACCACGAGGGCGGCAGCGAGCCGACCGGGGAACAGCTCGGCCAGCCCGGCGTGCTGCATCTGGAAAGCGGCGTGCCCGACGCGACGAAGGCCGCCCTGCAGGCGATCGGCTGGACGCTCGGCCCCAACCCGGGCGGCTTCGGCGGCTACCAGGCCATCGAACGCTGGCCCGGCCGCTACGCCGCCGCCACCGAGATGCGCAAGGACGGCGTGGCGCTGGCGTACTGACGGAGGCGCGCGTGACCCGGGAGGAGTTCCACGCCATCGTCATGGCCTTTCCCGGCGTCGAGGAGGGGCCGAGCTACGGCCAGCCGGGCTACAGGATCAACGGCAAGTTCTTCACCCGCGTCCGCAAGGACGACGCCAGCGCGGTGATCATGGAAGTGTCGTTCGACGAGCGCGACCTGCTGCTGGAGGTCGAGCCGGAGACCTTCCACTTCACCGCCCACTACAAGGACTACCCCTGCGTGCTGGCGCGGCTGGAGACGCTCGATCCCGACCAGCTGAAGGGCTTTCTCGAACGCCGCTGGCGAAAATCGGCGACGAAGGCCATGGTCAGGGCCAGGGACGCCGCCGACTGAGGCGGCAACAACGCCGGGGGGCGAATGACGCTGTATCGACGGGTTTTCGCCGTGCTGGCCTGGATCACCCTGGGCATCCAGTACGGCCTGTTTCTCAAGGCCCTGACGCTGGCGGCGATCCTTGACCGTACGGTCGAGTACGTCAGCTACTTCACCATCGTGACCAATTTCCTGATCGCGCTCGCCTTCTCGGCGCCGGCCCTCGCGCCGGAGTCGAAGGCCGGTCGCTGGTGGTCAGCCGCCAGCCCCCGCGGCGCGGTGACGGTGTTCGCGCTGGTGGTGATGATCATCTACCACCTGCTCCTGCGCGCCCTCTGGCATCCCGAGGGCCTGCAACTGATCAACGACTATATGCTGCACTACGTCATGCCGATCGCGATGCTGACCGACTGGCTGGCCTTCACGCCGCGCGGCGGCCTGCGCTGGCGTGACGCCGTTGCCTGGCTGGTCGTGCCGACGGTCTACGGCGGCTGGACCCTGGCCCATGGGGCGGTCAGCGGCTTCTATCCCTACCCGTTCATGGACGTCGCGAAGCTCGGCTACCCCGAGGTTCTGCTCAACATGGCCGGACTGGTGCTCGGATTCCTCCTGCCGGGACTGCTGCTGGTCAGGCTGGACGGTCTGCTGGCGCGAATTCGACCGCAGGCGGCCTAGGCGGGAGCAACCGCCAGCCGCGACCCGGCGAGCCCCGGGGTCGCTCGGGGCAAGAGCCTCACATGCGGCCGCTAGACCAGAATGACCTCGACGCCGTACTCGCCGAGCGTCCTGTCGCCGGTGACGATGACGGCCCCCCGGTTCAGCGCCTGGGCCACGATCATGCGGTCGAAGGGGTCCTTGTGGATCGGCGGCAGGGCGGTGGCGAGCCGCGCATCGCGGAGGGTCGGCGAGATGATCTCCAGACCGAGGTCCGGAAGTCGATCATTGAACCGGCCCGGCAGTCCGATCCGGCCTGACGCGGCCTTGATCCACAGTTCCCAGGGCGTGACGATGCTGACCATCACCAGCGGATCGGTGGCGATGCGGTCCGCCGCCTCGGAGCGTCTGATCCGCGGCGCGTCCTCGAGCCACCAGATCAGGGCATTGCTGTCGAGGATCAGGCCGCTCAAGACGCCTTGTCGCCCTCTGGCGGAAACAGCGGCGCGTTGATCGAGTCCTCGAACATCTCGAGAATTTCGGCGTCGCCGGCGTTCCACGCCTCTTCATCCCAGACGAACTCACCCTTCATCGCGCCCGGTTGGCGAAGCACCTTTCGCTCAACGGGTTCGGCCGTCAGCCGCGCGATGGGCTTGCCGGCCCTGGCGATGACGATGACCTCACCGGCCTCGACGTCCGCGAGAAGCTGCGAAAGCTGCGTCTTGGCCTGATGGACGTTGACCTGCCTCATGTGGACTAAGCTAGTCCACACGGCTCGAAACACCAACACTTCACACGGCCCGCCTGTCGCCCTAGCTTCCGCCGCGCGTAACAGGAGCAACACCTTGGCCTATCGGTCGCTGCGGGACTTCATCGCCAAGCTGGAAGCGGACGGCGAACTGGTGCGGGTCACCGAGCCGGTCTCGACCGTGCTCGAGATGACCGAGATCTGCACCCGGCTGCTGGCCACGGGCGGCCCGGCGGTGCTGTTCGAGAAGCCGGTGATGGAAGACGGCACGATCTCGCCGATGCCCTGCCTGGCCAACCTGTTCGGCACGGTGAAGCGGGTGGCGCTGGGCGTCACGCTCGGCGGCGAGCCGCGCACCACGGCCGGCGAACTGCGCGAGGTCGGCGAGCTGCTGGCCTTCCTGCGCCAGCCCGAACCGCCGCGCGGCATCAAGGACGCCATGGAGCTGCTGCCGCTGGCGCAGACCGTGATGTCGATGCGGCCGAAGGTCGTGAAAAAGGCGCCGGTGCAGGAAATTGTCTTCAAGGGCGACCAGATCGACCTGACGAAGCTGCCGGTCCAGACCTGCTGGCCGGGCGAGCCCGCGCCGCTGATCACCTGGCCGCTGATTGTCACCAAGGGGCCGTCGGACTCCAAGGAAGACGACTTCAACCTCGGCATCTACCGCATGCAGGTGCTGGGCAAGGACCGGGCGATCATGCGCTGGCTGGCCCACCGCGGCGGGGCCCAGCACTACGGCCGGCACAAGAAGGCCGGCCGCCGCGACCCGCTGCCCGCCTGCGCGGTGATCGGCGCCGATCCGGGCGTGATCCTGGCCGCCGTGACACCGGTGCCCGACACCCTGTCGGAGTACCAGTTCGCCGGCCTGCTGCGGGGGTCCAAGGTCGATCTGGTGCCGGCCAAGACGGTGCCGCTGATGGTCCCTGCCCAGGCCGAGATCGTCATCGAGGGCCACGTCCTGCTCGACGAGTTCGAGGACGAGGGTCCCTACGGCGACCACACCGGCTACTACAACAGCGTCGAGAAGTTTCCGGTGTTCAAGGTCAGCGCGATCACCATGCGCAAGGACGCCATCTACCACACCACCTTCACCGGCCGGCCGCCGGACGAGCCCAGCGTTCTCGGCGAGGCGCTCAACGAGGTGTTCATTCCGCTGTTCCAGCAGCAGTTCCCCGAGGTGGTCGACTTCTGGCTGCCGCCCGAGGGCTGCAGCTACCGCATCGCCGTGGTGTCGATGAAGAAGGCCTACCCGGGCCACGCCAAGCGCATCATGCTCGGCGTCTGGAGCTACCTGCGCCAGTTCATGTACACCAAGTGGGTGATCATCGTGGACGACGACATCAACGCCCGCGACTGGAAGGACGTCATGTGGGCGCTCAGCACACGGATGGATCCGGCGCGCGACATCACCGTCATTGAGAACACCCCGATCGACTACCTCGACTTCGCCAGCCCCGAGAGCGGCCTCGGCAGCAAGATCGGCCTCGACGCCACCAACAAGCTGCCGCCCGAGACCCACCGCGAGTGGGGCGAACAGATCCGGATGGACCAGGATGTCGTCGACCGGGTCAGCGAGATCTGGGGCAAGCTCGGGCTGCCGGGTGACGGCAAGCCGATCTGGAAATAAGACGGCTGCCGACCCGCTCGATCCGGCTGATGCCGGACTACCAGTGCTTCCCGCTCTGGTGGGGCGATGGCGAGGTCGAAATGGGGGGCATCGATCCTCGTGACCTGGGGCTCTCCGACGGTCTGGTCGCGGCCCTCGACACCTGGGTGGCGGCGTTCGACGGCCTATTGAACCGGGACGATCCGGCGCGATCCGGATTTGCCACGCCGGCCGCCGAGCCGGCCTTCAGGAAGACCGGAGAAATCCTGCGGGGCCGCCTGCAGGCAGAGCTGGTGCCCGGGGTCGAGGTCGTCCTGCATCCCTCGTGAGGCGCCTTGCCAAGGCTAAGCGAACGGTCGAGGACTCTCGCCCATGCGCCCGTTTCTCCTTATCGCCGCGCTCGCGGCCCTGTCGTCGAGTCCCGCCATGTCCCAGTCCGCCGCGATTCCCAACGCCAAACCCTGGGACCAGCCGTTCCTGCCGCCCGCGCTCGCCTGGGACGGCGCCAGCAAGGCGCTGCTGCGTCCTGCGTCCGACCCCTGGGCCAGCGCCTTCGAACAGGATCCGGCGCACGACTTCAGTCCGGACTACGCCGACACCCGCGCCTGGTTCGACCGGCTCGACAAGGCCTCGAAGCTGATCCGGATCGAGCAGTTCGGCGTCTCGCCGCAGGGGCGGCCGATCTACGCGGTGATCGCCAGCAAGGACGGCAAGGCCTTCGATCCGAAGAAGCCGGTGCTGATGGTCCAGGCCGGCATCCACCCGGGCGAGATCGACGGCAAGGACGCGGGCATGATGCTGCTGCGTGACATCGCCTTCTACGGCAAGGACGGGCTGCTCGACCGGGTCAACCTGATCCTGATCCCGATCCTGTCGGTCGACGGTCATGAGCGGGCCGGCCCCTATTCGCGCCCGAACCAGCGCGGACCGCGCATCCAGGGCTGGCGCAACACGGCGACCAACCAGAACCTCAACCGCGACTACATGAAGCTCGACCAGCCGGAGATGCAGGCGGTGCGGGCGCTGATCGTCAAGTACCGGCCCGACCTCTACGTCGACGTCCATGTGACCGACGGCATCGACTACCAGTACGACGTGACCTACGGCTACAACGGCGAGGACGGCGCCTGGTCCCGCTCGCCGGCCATCGCGGCCTGGCTCGACGCGACCTTCAAGCCGGCGATCAACGCCGCGCTGGAGGCCCAGGGGCACATCCCCGGCGAACTGGTGTTCGCCATCGACGACCGCGACCCGAAGAAGGGTCTCAGCGACGGCGGGCTCGGCGAACGGTTCTCCAACGGCTGGGGCTCGGCGGCCCACGTCCCGACCATCCTGATCGAGAACCACAGCCTAAAGCCCCATGAGCAGCGGGTTCTGGGGACCTATGTCTTCCTCGAGGAGGCCCTGCGCCTGCTGGCGGCCAAAGGGGGCGACCTGCGCGCCGCGATCGGCCGGGACAGCGCCCTGCGGCCGGCGGAGATCCCGGCCAACTTCGTCTCCATGGACGCGCCGGCCTCGACCCGCGCCTTCAAGGGCATCCTGTTCGAGCGCTACGACAGCCCGGCCTCGGGGGGCTCGGAAATCCGCTGGCTCGGCAAGCCGGACCCGCAGCCGTGGATGATGCCGTTCTACGGCTCGCGCCCGACGCTGCAGCTGAAGCGCCCGACGGCCTACTGGATCCCCGGCTACCGCAAGGACCTGATCGAGCGTCTGCGCATCCATGGCGTGGTCATGGAGACCCTGACCGCGGCGCGAACCGTGCCGATCGAGATGCTTCGCCTGCACGCGCCGAAGGTGGCGACCGCGACCAACGAGGCCCACGTCGCGATTTCCGTCGAGACGGTCACGCCGGAGCCGCGCCACTGGGTCTTCCCGCCGGGCTCGGTGCGGGTGCCGACCGACCAGCCGCTCGGCGACGTGGTCGTGCTGCTGCTGGAGCCGCAGTCGTCGGAGAGCTTCTTCGCCTGGGGCATGATCCCCGAGGTGCTGAACCGGGTCGAGTACATCGAGGGCTACGCCATCGCGCCGCTGGCCGAGCGGATGCTGGCCGCCGATCCGGCGCTGAAGGCCGCGTTCGAGGCGAAGCTGGCGGCGGATCCGGCCTTCGCCGCGGACCCGGACGCCCGGCTGGGCTGGTTCTACGAACGCACGCCCTATTTCGACGACCACTACCTGCTCTATCCCGTGGGCCGCGAGATCTGACGGTCTAGCAGAAACACCCTGTTAAGCATGACTAACCTATCGGAAGGACTGGGACTTCCCGAGGGGAAAGATAATGCAGGCGTTCCAGCGTATGTCGGTCGCGGGAAAGATGCTTGCGGCGGCCGGTATTGTGGTCGGCTTTTTGCTCCTGATCGCAGCTTTTTCAGTCTCCCAGTACACGCGATCTGTCGCCAGGGACCTGTCCGCGGACTATGCCTCGGCCTTGGGTCAGCAAGCCGCATCGCGCGTCGAGACCCGGCTGGGTGAAATCTCTGGCGGCGTGAAGACTCTTGCCGCCGATCTCGGCGCCGCGCACGAGGCCGGCCTGCGCGATCGCGCGACCGCCAGGGCGATGGCCAAGCCCGCCGCGACCCTCTCCCCGATCGTGCTGGACAGCTGGTTCATGATCGCGCCGGGCGCCTGGGACGGCCAGGACGCCGCTCTTGCGGGCGCTTCCGTCCCGGGCAGCAACAGCGCCGGCAATTTCGCGCCCTTCTGGGTGCGCCGCGCCGATGGCTCGATCGTCTCCGAGCCGACAGAACCGGCGGACTACGCGGAGGGGTACTACAGAAGCTCCTTCGAAAGCGGCAAGCCGGCGCTGATCGAGCCCTACACCGACACGGTCGAGGGCAAGGCGGTGCTGATGACCTCGATCACCTATCCGATTGTCTCGGGTGGCAAGGTGATTGGCGTGGCCGGCGTCGACGTGGCGCTCGATGACCTTGCGCGCATGCTCGGCGAGATGAGGCCATTCGGCGAGGGCACTGTGATGCTCGTCTCGCCCGGCGGCAACTGGGTGTCGCACCCGGATGTATCCCAGCGGACAAAGCCCTACGCGGGTGAGGGGGTGGCAGAGCTGAAGGCCTTGCTGGCCGGTGGCGAGGCGCATGTCATCGCCGGCTTGCGCGATCCGGGCGGACGACAGGTCAGCCGCTTGTTCACGCCGGCGACGGTGCCCGGCGTCGACGGTCGCTGGAGCCTTGTGACCGACATCCCGGTCTCGGCGATCGACGGCCCCGCCAACCGTATGGCGCTGGCGCTGATGATCGGCGGTCTGGCGATCCTGGGCCTGGTCCTGGCTTCGCTGCTGGCCATGACCAACGCCATCGTGCGCCGGCCGCTCGCCCGCATCACCGACTCGGTCAACGCCCTGAGCGCGGGGCGCTACGGCGAGGCGATCCGCGGCACGGCGTTGCAGGACGAAATCGGCGGCATCGCCCGTGCCCTGGAAGGGTTCCGCCACGACCTGGCCGAGACGGGGCGGCTCCGCACCGACGAGGAGCGGGCGCGGGCCGAGGCCGAGGCAGAGCGGACGCGCAACGAGGCGATGCAGCGCGCCAACGCCGAATCGCAGGAGCAGGTGATGGCCGCGGTCGGAGACGGGCTGGAGAAGCTTGCCGGCGGCGACCTGACGGTCCGGCTGTCAGACAGCTTCCCGGCCGAGTATCGCAAGCTGCGGGACGATTTCAACGCGGCCATGGGGCGGCTTGAGAAGGCGATGACGATCATCGTCGGCAATGCGGCCGGGATCCGGTCGACCACCGACGAGATCAGCCATGCCGCCGACGATCTGTCGCGGCGCACCGAACAACAGGCGGCGAGTCTTGAGGAGACCGCTGCGGCGCTCGACGAGATTACGGCCACGGTCCGCCGCTCGGCGGAGGGGGCGAACGAGGCCAAGAGGGCCGTCGACCGCACGCGCGACGGCGCGGTCAGGAGCGGGCAGGTCGTCGACCGCGCCGTCTCGGCGATGCAGGAGATCGAACGCTCCTCCGCCGAGATCGGCCAGATCACCGCCGTGATCGACGAGATCGCCTTCCAGACCAACCTGCTGGCCCTGAACGCCGGCGTGGAAGCGGCCCGGGCCGGCGATGCGGGCAGGGGCTTCGCGGTCGTCGCCCAGGAGGTGCGGGCCCTGGCCCAGCGCTCGGCGGAAGCGGCCAAGGAGATCAAGGCCCTGATCGTCTCCAGTTCCGAGCAGGTGGGGCAGGGCGTCGGGTTGGTCGGCCAGACCGGCGAAGCGCTCCGCCGCATTGTTTCCGAAGTGGCCGAGATCAATGGCCTGGTGACCGAGATCGCCGCTTCGGCGCATGAGCAGTCCACCGGCCTGGCCGAGGTGAACACCGCCATGAATCAGATGGATCAGGTGACGCAGCAGAACGCGGCCATGGTCGAGCAGTCCACGGCGGCCAGCCACTCCCTGGCCAGTGAAGCCGCCGCCCTTGCTGCGCTGGTCGCTCGCTTCCGCATCGGCGAGACGGCCCGCGTCACCGTGGTCAAGACCCCGGTCGCGCCGCCCGCATCGTCGCCGCCCCCGGAGTCACGGCCCGCCCCGCGTCGGCTTGCCCACGCCTCCGGCCGCGCCGCCGCCGCCGCCGCGCCCGGCCAGGACGACTGGATGGAGTTCTGACCCGTTCGGGATGAGTGAGGTTGCGCCGGGCGACAAACGGCGCCCCTATCGCCGCCCAGCCGCGTAACGGAGAGAGACCGGGATGGACGTCGTCAATCCGGGACATGCTTCGGCCCTCTGGGTCGGGCTGCATGTCCTCCTGATGCTGGTGCTGTCGCTGCTGGTCGTACGGCTGCGCAACAAGCACAAGGTGTTCCTCGGCGACGAGGGCATTCCGGAACTGGCCCAGGCCATCCGCGCCTTCGGCAACGCCGCCGAGTATGTGCCGATCGGCGTCGCCGGCCTGATCGTGCTGGACCTTTCGGGCGCCACGCCGCTGCTGATCCATATCGCCGGTTTCATTCTGTTCGCCGGGAGGGTGACCCATGCGGTCGGCCTGTACAACAGCGTCGGCACCTCGATCCCGCGCGCGCTGGGCATGACCATGACCTGGTGCGCCTATGTGTTCCTCGTCGCGGCCCTGCTGATTTCGTCGATCGTCTAGGTCGCGCGGGGACATGCACTTCAGTGCGTGTCTCCATTCTGCTGGAGGGGACACGTACTGAAGTACATGTCCCCGATCCCCCCAACCCTTGCTCCGGACGCGTCTGGTCCCCATAACCCGGACATGGATGAAACCCTGTTGCATGACACGGTCGCCGCCGCGCTGAACGCCGGCGCCGACGCGGCCGAAGCCGTCTTCGCCGAACGCCAGTCCCTGTCGGTCAACGTCCGGATGGGCGAGCTGGAAGAGGTCGAGCGCGAAGAGGCGCGGGATCTCGGCCTGCGCGTGTTCGTCGGCCAGCGGGTGGCCGTGGTGTCGGGCTCCGACGTCTCCGAAGATGGCCGGCGCAAGCTGATCGAGCGCGTCGTGGCCATGGCCCGTCTCGCGCCGGAAGACCCCTATGCCGGGTTCGCGCCGCGCGATCGTCTGGCCAGTGGGCCGTTCCCCGACCTCGACCTGTTCGACCCGACCGAGCCGACGCCGGAAACGCTGGAGGCCCAGGCCCGCGAGGCCGAGGCCGGCGCCCGCGGCGTTGCGGGCGTGACCAATTCAGACGGCGGTTCGTCAGCCTGGTCGTCGGCCCGCTGGCGCCTGTGCACCAGCGACGGCTTCTCCGGCCTGCACCAGGCTTCGGGTTTCTCCCTGTCCGCCTCGGCGGTCGCGGGCGAGGGCTCGAAGATGGAGCGGGGCGGCGACGGCCGCTCGGTCCGCCACAGCATGGATCTGCCGTCGGCGAGCGCCATCGGCGCCGAGGCCGGCAAGCGCGCGGTCCAGCGTCTGGGCGCGCGCAAGATCGACTCGACCACCGCGCCGGTGATCTTCGAGAACCGCCTGGCCATCTCCCTGATCGGGCCGCTGATCGGGGCCGTGTCCGGCCCGGCCGTGGCGCGCGGCGTCAGTTTCCTCAAGGACCGCCTCGGCCAGTCGCTGTTCAGCAAGGGCATCAACATCGTCGATGACCCGCACAGGGTGCGCGGTCTCGGCTCCTCGCCGTTCGACGACGAGGGGGTGGCCAACGGCCGCCTGGCCCTGATCGAGGACGGGGTGCTGACCAGCTGGCTGCTCAACACCGCCTCGGCAAAGCAGCTGGGCATGGCGACGACCGGCCACGCCTCACGCGGCCTGGCCGGCGCGCCCGGCGTCTCGACCAGCAACCTGACCGTCGAGCCCGGCGACCGCGACCTGGCCGGGCTGATGGCCGACGCCGGCGACGGCCTGCTGATTACCTCGATGTTCGGCCCCTCGCTGAACGCCAATACCGGCGACTGGTCTGTCGGCTGCTCGGGCTTCTGGTTCGAGAAGGGCGAAGTGGCCTATCCGGTCACCGAGATCACCGTCGCCGGCAACCTGATCGATATCTGGGGCCGGCTGGTCCCGGGGGCCGATCTGGAACTTCGCGGCGCGGCCAATTCTCCCTCCCTGCTGGTCGACGGCCTGGCGATCGCCGGCCGATGAAATCAGACCTCGCCCTGATCCTCGAGACGGCGCGCGAAGCGGGCGACCTGGCCCGCCGGATGAAGGCGCAGGGCCTGAAGATCTGGTCCAAGGAGGGCGGCTCGCCGGTGACCGACGCCGACATCGCCGTCGATGAGCTGCTCAAGGCTCGCCTCGAGGCCGCCAGGCCCGACTACGGCTGGCTGTCCGAGGAGACCGCCGACGATCCTTCGCGGCTGGAGCGGTCGCGCCTGTTCGTCGTCGACCCCATCGACGGCACGGCGGCCTTCCTCAAGAACAAGCCCTGGTGGTCGGTGTCGATCGCCGTGGTCGAGGACGGCAAGCCGGTCGCCGGCGTGGTCTTCGCGCCCGAACTGGACGAGACCTTCACCGCCACGGTCGGCGGCGGGGCCTTTCTCAATGACGCGGGCATCCGCGCCAGCGCCCGGGACCGCGTCGAGGATTGCCGCATGCTCGGCGACGCCCCGATGTTTCGCCATCCGGCCTGGCGCGAGCCCTGGCCGCCGATGACCATCGAGACGCGCAACTCCATCGCCTACCGCATGTGCCTGGTCGCCGACGGCCGGTTCGACGCGGCCCTGGCCCTCAGTGGCAAGAGCGAGTGGGACCTGGCCGCCGCCGACCTGATCTGCGCCGAGGCCAGCGCGGTCTGCACCGATCACAAGGGTCGCGGCTATGCCTACAACCAACCCAATCCCCGGTTGCCGAGCCTGATCTCCGCCGCGCCCGCGTTGCACCCGTTGATCCTCGAGCGCGTCCGGCATATCGACCTGCCAAACTGAACTCTCGCCGAAGGGCTCTCCGCACATGCCGGACAAACAACTGCTGCACATCGTGATTGGCGGCGAACTGAAGGACGTCCAGGACGTCGAATTCCGCGACCTCTCCAAGGTCGAGTTCGTCGGCGCCTATCCCAACTACGCCGAGGCCTGGAAGGCCTGGAAGTCCAAGGCCCAGGCGACTGTCGACAACGCCCACGCCCGCTACTTCATCATCCACGCCCACAAGCTGCTGGATCCCAACGACGACGACGATCATCACTAGGCGTCGCCGAACCGTCACGCGGCGCGGCTAGAGAGGGGGCCTCGACAGGGGGCCCCCATGCATCAGATTCACGCCTATGCGCTGCTCGTCGCCCTGGTCGGGGCCGTCGTCTTCATCGCCCGCGCCCGCCTGGTCGCCGGCGGCGACTGGGACTGACTACTCCCGGCGCAGCAGCTTGTCGGTCAGCAGCGTGCCCCACCAGCTGGCCTGGAAGTCGTCCTTCATCTTCACCCGGTCGTAGGCGTCGCTCTGCACCCAGTCGGTGAAGCTGATGCCCTTCGGCTCGGCGTCCGCCAGATAGCGCTCGAAGACATAGTCCAGCACGCCGGTCTTGCCCTGTTTCACATGCAGGGTGCGCAGGCCCAGCTCGGTCATCGCGTCGCGAATCGGCTCGCCCAGATGGAAGTGGCGGTAGAAGACGCTCATGATCCCGGCGCGATCCGCGCCTGACTTGCAGTGCATCAGCGCCGGGTACTCGATGCTGGCGAACAGGTCGCGCGCGCCCAGCACCGTCTCGCGACGCGGGACCTCGCGCGAGGTGATGGTGAAGTCGACCATCTTCAGCCCGAGGCGCTCGCAGGCCTCGCGCTCCAGCACATAGAAGCCGGTGTCGAACCCGCCGCGCAGGTTGATCACGGTCCTGATCCCGTCGCGCTTCCACCAGCGCAGCTGGAACGGCCAGGGCTGGGCGGCGCGGACCATGTCGGGCCCGATCCAGTGGGCGTTGGAGAATCCCACGCGCAGGAAGGCGTGGTCGCCCCAGACGGATTGCCAGTAGGCCTTGAAGCGGCCCCAGCCGGTGGATAGGTCGAAACGCGGCGACAAGTGGCGCTCCCTGCAAGAGCGTCCTAAGTAGGGCTCTCCGCGCCGAACGCAAACGACTTCAGGGCCGATTCCCAACTCCATGACCGCCGCCGCGCCAGCTGAGATGACCGACCGCCAGCTGGCGGCCCGCGTCTGGCGGACCTATCTCAAGCGCCGCTGGAAGGGCGTGACGGTCGCCCTGGTCTGCGCCGCCGCCGTCGCGGTGCTCAGCACGCTGCTTGCCCAGATGATCGAGCCGGCGGTCAACGACCTGCTGGGCAGGCATCCCAAGCCCGGCGCGATCATCATGATCCCGTTGACGATCATCGCCTACGGAATCGGCCGGGCGATGGCGCAGTTCCTCCAGGCGATGCTGGTCAACGTCATCGGCCACGGCCTGGTTGGCGACATCCAGCAGGAACTGTTCGGTCGGATGATGCGGGCCGATCTGGCGCGGCTGCGGGCGACTCACTCCGGCAGTTTCGTGTCCCAGGTCCTGTACGACGCGGCCCTGATCCGCGAGGCGGCCACCAGCGGCGTGGTCAACTGGACCCAGAGCGCCCTGATCGTCGGCGGCTGTCTGGTCGCGATGATCGAGCGGGACCCCCTCCTGGCCGCCGGTGTGGCGCTGGTCGGCCCGTTCGCCGGGCAGCTGATGCGCCGGTTCTCCAAACGCTCCAAGAAGGCCGCCCACGGCGCCATGGCGGCGACCAGCGACCTTTCGACCGCCCTGATGGAAAGCCTGGACGGGGTCCGGGTGGTCAAGATGGAGAACCGCGAGGCCTACGAGGAGGCCCGGGTCGCCGCGGTCATCGAGGCGCGGCAGAAATTCATCATCAAGGGCGCCAACGCCAGGGCCCAGGCCGCGCCGGCCACCGAGCTGCTGACGGTCTTCGTCACCGCCGGAATCTTCGTCTACGTCGGCATGCGCCACAACATGAACCCCGGCGACTTCATGGCCTTCTTCGCCCTGCTGGCCATGGCGGGCCAGAACCTGCGCCAGCTGGCCAACCTGCAGACGGTCTTCGCCGAGGGCATGACGGCGGCTCGCCGTCTGTTCGTGGCCCTCGACGTCGAACCCGAGATCCGCGAGGCCGCCGACGCCCGGGTGATGGCCGCCGGCGACGGCGAGGTGCGGCTCGAGGCCGTGACCTTCGCCTATGACGAAGCCGGACCGATCCTCGACGGCGTGACCATCGAGGCCCGCCGTGGCGAGATGGTCGCGCTGGTCGGGCCCTCGGGCGGCGGCAAGAGCACCGTGCTGTCGCTGATCCCGCGCTTCTATGACGCCACGGCCGGCCGCGTGACCGTCGACGGCGCCGACGTCCGCGACGTGACCATCGCCTCGCTGCGGGCGCGCATCGGCTTCGTCACCCAGGAGCCGTTCCTGTTCGACGACACGATCCGGGCCAACATCGCCTATGCCCGGCCCGAAGCCACCGACGCCGAGATCGAGGAAGCCGCCCGTCGCGCGGCCGCGCACGAGTTCATCCTTCAGCAGCCGGACGGTTACGCCACCATCGTCGGTGAGGCCGCCACGCGGTTGTCGGGCGGGCAGCGCCAGCGCATCGCCATCGCCCGCGCCTTCCTCAAGAACGCGCCGATCCTGCTGCTCGACGAGGCCACCAGCGCGCTGGATACCGAAAGCGAAGCCCAGGTGCAGGAGGCGCTCGACCGCCTGATGGCCGGCCGCACCACGATCGTCATCGCCCACCGCCTCTCGACGGTGAAGCATGCCGACCGCATCTATGTCATCGAGCGCGGTCAGGTCGTCGAGACCGGGACCCACGCGTCCCTGGTCCGCAAGCGCGGCCTTTACGCCCGGCTGGCCCGGGCCCAGGATCTCGACAGCGTCCCCGAGGAGACAACGGCGTGAAGGCGTTCTTCCGGTCGGCGTTCGTGCAGCAGACGCTGGCGACGGTCTTCGCCGCCTGGCTGCGGCTTTGCTACGCGACCACCCGCTGGACCAGCGAGGGCCAGGCGATGGCCGAGACGGTCTGGGCCCGCGAGGGCGGGGCGATCCTCTGCTTCTGGCATGCGCAGATTCCACTGGCCCCACGCTGCTGGCCGCAGGGCCCGACCCGGCAGGACATGCGGGCGCTGATCTCGCTGTCGGCCGACGGCGAGTTCATCGCCCTGACGGTCCAGAAGATCGGCTTCCCGGCCATCCGCGGCTCGTCGAAGAAGGCCTCGGATCCGAGCAAGAACAAGAACGGCGAGCAGGCCCTGCGCGAGATGGCCAAGTGGGTGCGCGGCGGCGGCGGCATCGCCATCACGCCCGACGGCCCGCGCGGCCCGGCCGAGGTCATGCAGGGCGGGGCCGTGACAGTCGCGCGGCTCACCGGCGCGCCGGCGATCTTCTGCGGCCTGGCGACAAAGCCGTGTCTGCGCGCGGGCAGCTGGGACCGCACGGTCATCCCGCTGCCCTTCGCCCGGGGCGTCATCGTCTGGGACGGCCCCGCCTCTGTCGAAAAGGGCGACGACATGGACGCCATGAGGGCGCAATGGGCGGCCCGCCTGACCGCCGTGCAACGCCGCGCCGAGGCGCTGCTGGACGGCGCCGGCGCGCAGTGAGACCCTGATCGCCATGTCCCACGACGACCACGGTCATCACCATGGCCATGCGCATCACGACCATGCGCACCACGACCACCATGGCCATGGTCATCATGGTCACGCGCATGGCCACGCCCACGCCCACGCCCACGGCCACAGCCATGCGCCAGCTGATTTCGGCCGGGCCTTCGCGATCGGCGCCGGCCTGAACATCGCCTTCGTGGTGGTTGAGGCCACCGCTGGCCTGATGACCCACTCCCTGGCCCTGGTCGCCGACGCCGG
>CANJYY010000011.1 GCA_947479185.1 Caulobacteraceae bacterium | reverse complement strand
GATCGCCCGCAAGATGGGCGCCGACGCGGTCAGCCACGGCGCCACCGGCAAGGGCAACGACCAGGTCCGCTTCGAGCTCGGCTACTACGGCCTCGAGCCCGACATCACCGTCATCGCGCCCTGGCGCGAGTGGGACTTCAAGAGCCGCGAGGCCCTGCTGGACTTCGCCGAGAAGCACCAGATCCAGATCACCAAGGACAAGCGCGGCGAAGCCCCGTTCAGCGTCGACGCCAACCTTCTGCACAGCTCGTCCGAGGGCAAGGTGCTCGAGGATCCGGCCGTCGAGGCCCCCGAGTTCGTGCACATGCGCACGATCAGTCCGGAGGACGCCCCGGACACGCCGACCATCTTCACCATCGACTTCGAGAAGGGCGACCCCGTCGCCATCGACGGCGTGGCCCTGTCGCCGGCCGCCCTGCTGACCAAACTGAACCAGCTGGGTCACGACAACGGCGTCGGCCGTCTCGACCTGGTCGAGAACCGCTTCGTCGGCATGAAGTCGCGCGGCGTCTACGAGACTCCGGGCGGTACGATCCTGCTGGCCGCCCACCGCGGCATCGAGTCGATCACGCTCGACCGCGGGGCCATGCACCTGAAGGACGAGCTGATGCCGAAGTACGCATCGCTGGTCTACAACGGCTTCTGGTTCGCCCCCGAGCGCGAGATGCTGCAGGCGGCCATCGACTACAGCCAGGCCAAGGTCGCCGGCCAGGTGCGGGTCAAGCTCTACAAGGGCAACGTCACCGTCATCGGCCGCACCAGCCCCTACAGCCTCTACGACCAGGACCTGGTGACGTTCGAGGAGGGCAAGGTGGCCTACGACCACCGCGACGCCGGCGGCTTCATCAAGCTCAACGCCCTGCGCCTGCGCGTGCTGGCCAAGCGCGACCAGCGCGCCGCGAAGGACTAGGTCGATCGGGGACATGCACTTCGGTGCGTGTCCCCGGATTTCCCGTCGGACAACGGGGTCGGGCCGGGCATGAGTTCCCGATCGGCGCGAAGCATGACAGGTTCCCCCCGGACGGCGCAGACCGTTTCGGGATTTGGGGAGCTCACTAAAATGCAGTCACAAGCTTACGTCGCCATCGTCACCCTGCTGGCGTTGCTGGTCTATTTCTGGATGGGCATGGGCGTCGCGGGCGCGCGCCGCAAGTCGGGCATCGCCGCCCCGGCGATGACCGGCGACCCGCTGCTGGAACGCGCCGTGCGGGTCCAGGCCAACACCCTGGAATGGCTGCCGATCTTCCTGCCGTCGCTGTGGCTGTTCCATGTGTTCTGGACGCCGCAGGATCCCGCGGGCCTGATCGCCGCCGGCCTCGGCCTGGTGTGGATCGTCGGCCGGATTCTCTATGCGCTCGGCTACGTCAAGGATCCGGGCAAGCGCGAACTGGGCTTCCTGATCCAGACCCTCGCCGCCGCCGTTCTGCTGTTCGGCGCGCTCGGCAAGGCCGTGATGATCCTGCTGGCCTAGCGGGACAGCCCCGCCAGCACCGCGCCCTGCCAGATCGCCAGGCCTGTCACCAGCAGGCCGACGAGCCAGGTCAGGGCGCGGACCGGCAGCACCTTGGTCATCCAGCCGGCCAGCGGCGCGGCCAGCACCCCGCCGGCGATCAGCCCGCCGACCGACCAGATGTGGTCGAGCAGGCCGGTCGCCTCCCAGTGGCCCGTCAGCAGGGCGCTGACAAAGGTGGCCGAGATGGCGGCGGCGACGAAGAACTCGGCGGCGTTGGTCGTGCCGATGGCCTGACGCGGATCGGCGCCCGAGCCCAGCAGCGTGCTGGTGACCACCGGGCCCCAGCCGCCGCCGCCGACGGCGTCGAAGAAGCCGCCGACCAGACCGAGCGGCAGGGGCCGTTTCCAGCTCATCACACGGGGACGGGTTCCCTTCCAGGCCCGCCAGAGGATCACAAGGCCCATGATCCCCAGCCAGGCCACGACCCAGGGCTTGATCACCGCGCCGTCGATCGAGGTCAGCACATAGGCGCCCAGAACGCCGCCGACCACGCCGCCGGCCGACAGGTGCAGCAGCAGCTTCCAGCCGATGTTGCGGTAGGCGATGTGTGACAGGGCCGAGGCCGCGCCGGTGAAGACCTTGGCCGCGTGAACGCTGGCCGAGGCGTTGGCCGGCGGCACGCCGAGCGCCAGCAGCACGGTCGAGGAGACCACGCCATAGGCCATGCCCAGGGCGCCATCGACCAGCTGCGCGGCGACGCCGACGCCGAAGAAAATCCAGAAGTCCGGATCCATGCCCATCCCGTCCACGCGTTCGCGACAGCCATGCCAAGGATCGCCGGCGCCGTCATGCGTCAAACCCTGCGGGTTCGATGAGGTTTTCTGTCTGTCGCGACTTGTTCGACCGCCCGCCCGGGGGCTAAGGGCCGCCCATGCATTTCCCCGTCGACCCCGCCCGCTACGGCGCCTTTCTGGCGACCATGGTCCTGATGGCCGTCACGCCGGGGCCGGCCAACCTGTTCGCCATCGCCACCGGCCTGCAGCGGGGCCGCGCCCAGGCGCTGGTCGGCGTGGCCGGGATGAACGCCGCCACCCTGGTCTGGTTCACCGGCGCGGCGCTGGGCCTCAGCGCCCTGATGGCCGCCTTCCCCGCCGCGTTCCGGCTGCTGGCGCTGGGCGGAGGCCTCTATGTCGCCTGGCTGGGCGTCAGCTCGATCCGCGCCGGCCTGCGCGGCGAGGGCGGCCCGTCGGCGCGTCCGGCGGTCCACGGCGCCCGCTCCGCCTTCCTCGACGGCTTTTCGGTGCAGATCGCCAACCCCAAGGCGCTGCTGTTCTTCACCGCGGTCCTGCCGCCGTTCCTCGACCCCGCGCGGGCGGTGCCGCCGCAGCTGCCCTGGTACGCCGCCGCGACCATCGGCATGGATGTCGTGGCCATGAGCGCCTACGGCCTCGGCGGCGCGGCCCTGGCCGGGCGGATGAACGAGCCGGGGTTCCGGCGCGCCTACGCCCTGACGGTCGGGGTGCTGCTGATCGCCGTGGCGGCGCTGATCCTGACCCGCGGCTGACCGCTCCGCCCTTGGCGCAACCCTTGGCCCGGGCCATGTGTTGTGCTGTCACAGGGACACTCTTTGTGCGGGAGCTACGACGATGACCTTCAAGGCGGCCGCCCTCGCGGTGGCGCTGGTCGCGACGACGGGCCTGACAGCCTGCGCCACGGCCACCCCCTACCAGCCCAACGCCCGCGGACAGACGGTCTCCGGCGGGTTCTCGGAGACCCGGCTCGAAACTGACCGGTTCCGGATCAACTTCGCGGGCAACAGCCTGACCTCGCGCGAGACGGTGGAGCGCTACCTGCTCTACCGCGCGGCGGAACTGACGGTGACCCAGGGCGGCGACTGGTTCTCGCTGGTCGAGCGCCAGACCGACCGCAAGGCCCGCACCTATGTGGAGCCGAACCCCTATGGTCCGTTCGGTCCCTACAGCTACTGGCGGCCCCACTGGCGCTACTACGGCCAGAGCCGGGGCTGGCGGGCCTGGGATCCCTGGTACGGCGACCCCTTCTGGGCCGATCGCGTCGACGTGCGCACGGTCGAGCGGTTCGAGGCCTCGGCCGAGATTCTCATCGGCCACGGGCCCAGGCCTGTGAATGACCCGCGCGCGTTCGACGCCCGCGACGTGATGGCTAACCTCGGTCCGGCCATTGTCCGGCCGCCGGCGGGCGAATGACGGACAGAAAAAAGGGCGGCCTCCTTGCGGAAGCCGCCCCGTTTTCAGCTGCGATGGGTCGCGGTTTAGCGCGGGGCCATGCGGATCGAGCCGTCCAGGCGGACGTCTTCGCCGTTGAAGTAGCCGTTGCGGATCATTTCCAGCGCCAGCGAGGCGTACTCTTCCGCCTGGCCGAGACGCTTGGGGAAGGGCACCTGGGCGCCGAGGGCGGCCTTGACCGCTTCCGGAGCCGCCGCCAGCAGCGGGGTGTTGAAGATGCCCGGCAGGATGGTGTTGACGCGGATGCCTTCGCTGGACAGGTCGCGGGCGATCGGCAGGGTCATGCCGACGACGCCGCCCTTGGACGCCGAGTAGGCCGCCTGGCCGATCTGGCCATCCTCGGCCGCCACCGACGCGGTGTTGACGATCGCGCCGCGATCACCGTCCGGCAGGGGCTCCAAGGTCAGCATGCCGGCCGCCGACTTGGCGATGCAGCGGAAGGTGCCGACCAGGTTGATCTGGATGATCATGTCGAAATGGGCCAGCGGGAAGTGCTTGATCGCCCCGGTGGTCTTGTCACGGCTGGCGGTCTTGGCCGCGTTGCCGGTGCCGGCGCAGTTGACCAGGATACGCTCCTGGCCGTTGGCGGCGCGGGCCTTCTCGAAACCGGCGTCGACTTCGGCGTCGCTGGTCACGTTGACGGCGCAGAAGGTGACGCCCAGCTCCTTCTCGAGGGCGGCGCCCTTCTCGGCCTGACGGTCGAGGTCGAAGATGGCGACCTTGACGCCCTGGGCGACCAGCGCGCGGACAGTGGCCTCACCGAGGCCGGACGCACCGCCGGTGACGACGGCGGAAATGGAGGAATCAAGCTTCATGGACGGCTCCCCGATCCTTATGTTGAATACAGTTCGGAAAGGGGTTTATCCCGATGAGCGCCGATTCCAAGCCGTCACCCGACGTAAACCAGGTCATTGATCCTGACCGGGCCCTCGTTCCCGAGGTGATCCAGGTGAATGAACGCCGTGTCGCACGGGGTTTCTGGCCCAAGATGCGGCGCGTCGCCGCGCGCATTCCGTTCGCCTCCGACGCCCTGTCGATCTGGTGGTGCGCGCGGGATCCGGCGACGCCGGCCGCGGCCAAGGGCATCATGTTCGCAGCCTTGGCCTATTTCGTCCTGCCGACCGACGCCATTCCGGACATTCTCGCGGGAATCGGCTTTACCGATGACGCGGCGGTGTTCGCGGCGCTGCTGGCGGTGGTCGGCAAGAACATCAAGCCGCATCACCGCGACGCCGCCCGGGCCTGGCTGGCCAGGGTGACGGCGGACGACTGAAGACTGAAGACGCGGCGGGGGCTATGGACGACATCAACACCGTGCTGACCGTGGTGTCGGCCCTGGCGGCCCTCGCCTACGGGCTGGTCATGGTCGGCCAGGCGCCGTCGCTGCAGCGCACGGTGGTCAAGGTCGCCGCCGTCGGGGCCATCACCGTGATGGCCTTCTTTTCCGACGCCCCCTGGCTGCTGGCCGCGGGCCTGCTGCTCTGCGTGGTCGGCGACGGATTCCTGGCCGGCGACGCGCAGCGCTGGCTGCCGGCCGGACTGTTCGCCTTCCTGATCGGCCATGTGCTGCTGGTCTTCCTGTTCCAGGAAACCCGTGACCCGTCGCTGGAAATGACCTCGCTGCAGATCGTCGGCGCTGTCGCTGTCGGTGTGACGGCCGTGGCGATGCTGGCCTGGCTGTGGCGCGCGCTGGGCCTCATGCGGGCGGCGGTGACCCTCTATGTGATCGTCATCGCCGTGATGGTCGGGTCCAGCTTCCTGCTGCCGGCCTTCTACTGGCCGGCGATGCTCGGGGCGGGACTGTTCATGACCTCGGACGCGATTCTCGCCGGGTCGGTGTTCCGCCGGGAGGCGTTGTTCGGATCGGACCGGCTAACCCGCTGGGCGATCTGGTTTCTCTACTACGGCGGTCAGGCGCTGATCGCCTGGGCCTTCCTGCGCATGCCCTGACGCGGCGGCGGCCAGCCGTTCCTGTTTCGCCACATACTGTTCGCGGAAGGTGATGAACAGGGTCGAGGCCACGACGATGCCGGCGCCGATGGCGGTCGCCACGCCCGGAACCTCATGGAAGATGAAGAAGCCCGTGGCCGTGGTGAACACCAGCCGGCTGTAGTCGATCGGCGCCATGGCGCCGGCGTCGCCGATCTGCATGCCCTTGATGTAGCAGGCCTGGGTGATGGTGCCGAAGACGCCCATGCTGGCGAGAAGGAACAGGTCGAACGGGTCAGGCCAGCGCCAGACGAACACCGCCCCGGGGATCGAGAAGGCCAGCCCCAGCACCGCTGACCAGACCAGCAGGGTGAACGGCGAGTGGTCGCGGGTCATCACCTTCATGCCGGTGATGGTGGTGGCGAACATCGCCGCCGAGGCCAGGGCCGCCAGCTGACCCATGCCGAAGCCGTGGTGGTCGCCGGCGCCGGGCCGCAGCATGACGAGCACGCCGAGGAAGCCGACGAGGGCGGCGGCGATGCGCAGGGGGCCGGTCTTTTCGCGCAGGATGAACATCGCCAGCGGCACCATCCACAGGGTGCGGGTGAACGACAGGGCGTTGGCCTCGGCCAGGGGCAGCTTCTGGAAGGCGTAGAAGCTGAGGATCATCGCCAGCGTGCCGACCGCCGAGCGGAACAGCAGGATGCCGGGCCGGGTGGTGTGGAAGGCCCCGTGCCAGTCGCGCAGGATCAGCGGGGCCAGCACCAGCAGGCCCGCCGCCTGGCGATAGAAGGTCTGCAGCGCCGCCGGATAGTCCGCCCCGAGGAACTTGATCAGGGTGGTCATCACCGTGAAGCCCAGCGCCGAGCCCAGCATCCACAGCGCGCCCCGCACGTTCGGCGCCAGCGTCGGCCGCTCGGCCGACGCTGTAACGGGGGGCAGGTCCTCTGGCATTGCGGCCGATCAGGCTCCCGTGCGCTGGGCGACCATCGCGGCCTGCATCTGCTGCGCCTGCTCGGGGGTGATGCCCAGGGCGGCGAGGATAGGGCTGGGCGCTTCGAGATCCCATGAGCCGCGACCGCCGATGGTCAGGCCGCCGTCGACGACGATGTGGGTGCCGGTGACGAACAGCGAGTCATCGCTGGCCAGATAGAGGGCCGCGCGGGCGATATCCTCGGGCATGCCGGCCTTGGGAATCGGCTGGACCTTGGGGCCGGCCTCCTCGAAGCGGGCGGCCATCTGGTCGGCCACCTCGCGGGGCAGACCCATCGAGGCGCCGAAGATCGAGGTGGCGATCAGGCCCGGGCAGATGGCGTTGACCCGGATCTTCTTGGGCGACAGCTCCGCCGCCGCGCAGCGCGACATGTGGATCACCGCGCACTTGGCCGCCGAATAGGCCAGCGGACCGAAGCCCGCCTGCAGGCCGGCGATCGAGGCGGTGTTGATGATCGAGCCGCCGCCGCGTTCGACCATCAGCGGCATGGCGTGCTTCATGCCCACGGCCGGACCGCGCACCAGCAGGGCGAAGGTCGCGTCCCAGGCTTCGACGTCCACTTCGGAGACATTGCCCGGGGCGCCGCCGTGGCCGGCGTTGTTGAACAGGATGTCGAGGCCGCCGAACTGGTCGGCGGCCATCTTCACGGCGTTGGCGATGTCTTTCTCGCTGGTCACATCGCAGTGGGCGTAGCGGATGCGGCCGTCGAAACGCCTCTCGAGCATGGCGCCCTTCTCGTCCTGCAGGTCGGCGGCGATCACGCAGGCCCCTTCCTGCGCGAACAGTTCAACCGTGCCCAGGCCGATGCCCGAAACCCCGCCGGTGATGAGGGCGACCTTGCCCTCGAGACGACCCGCCATATGTATCTTCCCTGATTTCGTTGTGTTTTTCTGGTCTTCCAGGATTAGCCGGTGACCACGACGACCTTGCCCATGGCCTTGCGGCTGGCGAGGTGGGCGATGGCTTCGCCCGCCCGCTCGAGCGGGAAGGTCTCGGACACGTGCGGCTTGATCTTGCCGGCGGCGTAGAGGTCCATCAGCTCCTTGACGTTCTGCTGGTGGGCCTTGGGATCGCGCGCCACGGCCGCGCCCCAGAACACGCCGACGATGTCGCAGGACTTCAGCAGGGTCAGGTTCAGCGGCACCTTGGGGATACCGGCCGGGAAGCCGATGACCAGGAAGCGGCCGCCCCAGCCGGCGGCGCGAATGGTCGCCTCGGCGTAGTCGCCGCCGACGGCGTCATAGGCCACGTCCCAGCCGTTCGGGCCGCAGGCGTCCTTGAACAGGTTGGCCAGGGCCTTGGTCCCGTCCTTGTCGAACGGGCCGGTCGGATAGACCACGCCGCTGTCCGCGCCGCGGGCGATGGCCAGGTCGACCTTGGCCTGGCTTGAGGCGGCGGCGATGACCTTCGCGCCCATGGCCTTGCCCAGTTCCACGGCGGCCAGGCCCACGCCCCCGGCGGCGCCGAGCACCAGCAGGGTCTGGCCGGGCTTCAGATAGCCACGGTCCTTGAGGCCGTAGTAGGAGGTGCCGTAGGTCATCATGAAGGCGGCGCCTTCCTCGAACGACATCGAGTCCGGGATCGGCACCACGCGAGCGGCGTCCAGCGCCAGCTCCTCGGCCATGCCGCCCCAGCCGGTGTTGGCCAGAACGCGCTGGCCGACCTTCAGATGGGTGACGCCTTCGCCCAGTTCCTTGACCACGCCGGCCACTTCACCGCCGGGCGCGAACGGCCGGGTCGGCTTGAACTGGTACATGTCCTCGATGATCAGCACGTCGGGATAGTTGACGCCGCAGGCCTTGACCGACAGCACCACCTGGCCGGGACCGGCCACGGGGCTGGGCAGTTCCTCGATGACCAGGGTCTCCGGTCCGCCCACGCTCTTGCTCAGCACCGCCCGCATGCGTCTCTCCCGCTCTTTCATTGAATGGCCCGGAAGCGTATCGCGGGCCTTTCCGGCTTTATAGGCGGGAGGGACGCGTTGGCGAACAATTGTTTGAGTCTGGTGGTTCACGGCGGCGCGGGCGCGAAGCGCGGCCGCGACTACAGCCGTGAGATCGCCCACATGCGCGGCGTGGTCGAGGGCGGGCGCGACCGACTGATGGCCGGCGCCCTGGCGCTGGACGTGGCCGAGTCCGTGACGGCCGAGCTTGAGGCGTCCGGTCTTTACGTCGCTGGCCGCGGCGCCTCGCCCAACACGGTCGGCCAGTACGAGCTCGACGCCTGCCTGATGGACGGCTTCACCGGACGGGCCGGGTCGGTCGCGGCGCTGCAGGGGTTCGAGAGCCCGGTCGGCGTGGCCCGGGCGATCATGGACTGGACGCCGCATGTGATGCTCGCCGGCGACGGCGCGGCGCGCTTCGCGGCCGACCAGAAGCTGGCGGCGATCGCCGATGACGCCGCCTGGTTCACCCATGCCGGGCAGGACGAATCCAACCATCCGCCAGGGACCCTGGCCCACGGCACGGTCGGCTGCGTGGTGCGCGACCGGGAAGGCCGGCTGGCGGCCGCCACCTCGACCGGCGGGGTGTTCGGCAAGCTGCCCGGCCGGGTCGGCGATACGCCGCTGATCGGCGCGGGCGGCTGGGCCGATCACCGCGTGGCCGTGTCCTGCACAGGCCAGGGCGAGTATTTCGTGCGCGTCGCCGCGGCGGCGCAGCTGGCCCATCGCGTGCGGTTCGGCGGACAGAGCCTGGCCGAGGCGGCGGGCGCCGTGCTGGCGGAAATCCGCGCCCTGGGTGGAGAGGGTGGCCTGATCGCCGTCGACGCCGACGGCAACGTCGCCATGCCGTTCGTTTCGGCGGGCATGAAGCGCGCGGCGCTGCTGCCGAACGGCGAGATTGTTTCAGAGGCGTTCTGATCAGACGGGGACAGGATAACCTGTCCCCGTATCCGTATCCGAGCCTAAAGCCCGCTCAGGCGCTGGAACAGGCCGAAGGCGCCCTCGAACCGCGCGCCACCGCCGAGGCTGACGCCGAGGGCGTAGCAGACACCGTCATTCTCGGCGATCGGCGCATGCACGAAGCCGGGCTGGGCGATGTTGACGTCGCCGGGGCCGAACCGCTGGTGGCCGTCGTGGAAGGCCCCCGTGACGACCAGGGTGTATTCCTCGCCATCGTGATCATGCGGCGCGACGCCGTGGCCGGGCTCGATGCGCAGCAGCTCGGTCTCACCCTCGCCGTCAACGGCCAGTTTCAGACCGCGGATGCCGAACCCGAGGAAGCGCCACTTGCGGCCCGCGCCGATGGCCTCGAACACCGCTTCGCGCAGGGGGTCGGGCAGGGTCAGCACCTCGCCCAGCCCCTTGCCGGCGCCGCGGGCTGCCGAGCGGGCGCGGTCGTCGATCGCTTCCAGCGCCGCGATGCGGGCGAGCGCCGTCTCGGCCGCGCCGCCGGCCAGGGCCAGCGGCGACTCGGTGTCGAGAAAGGCGCCGCCCAGCACGTCGGCCGGGCGCGGCGGCGACTGGTCCCCACGCAGGACAGCCGCCGTCGCTTCCATCAGGCGCAGGCCAGCATGGCTGGCGGGGTCGGGAAGGGGCGTCACGGCGGTCATGCGGTCTGGCAACTCCTTGAAAAGCCGGGATATGGAGCGGGTTCCGCATGGGTCAAGGCGTGGAGGCGACTCATCGCGCCGCCTCCAGGCCGCGCCGCAGCTTCTCGAACGCCAGCCTCAGGCGGGATTTTACCGTGCCCAGGGCCAGGCCGAAGCGTTCGGCGATCTCGCTGTGGGTCAGGTCCTCGTAGAAGGCGGCGCGGACCATCTCGCGCTGCTCCGGCGGCAGGTCGGCCAGGGCCAGGGCCACCTGGGCCTCGCGCTGCTGCGCTTCCAGGCCGGCGTCCGGCGGCGGCAGGGCCTCGGGGCTCAGTTGCGGATCATCGGGATCCAGCGTCGCCGTGCGCTCGCGGCGGAACAGGTCGATGCGTCGGTTGCGCGCGATGCGGAAGATCCAGGTCGAGACGCTGGCCTTGCTCCGATCGAAACTGCCAGCCTTGCGCCAGACCGCGACCATCACTTCCTGGGTCAGGTCCTCGGCGCGGGCGGGCTCAAGTCCCAGCCGGGCCAGATAGCCCTTCACCCGCGGCGCATAGTGATCGAACAGCGCCGCATAGGCCGCGCGATCACCGTGGCGGGCGATGCGGTCCATCAGCTCGGCGAAGGGGTCGCTTTCGGTGCGGTTCACCGCCAAGGGATAGTCACGCCCGCTCCGATTGGTCCAGTGCGCGGTTTTCTGATATGAGGACTTCCCTCATTCCATCGAGAGCCTTTGCCTTGGGCGCGACCCTCAATCTTGCTCGCGCGACGCCCGCCGTCGCCCCCGCTCCGGTCAACCTTTCGGGGCTGACCCGCGAAGGGCTGGCGCGCGCCCTGGTCGACGCCGGGGCGGTGCCCGAGGGCAAGGCGAAGATGCGGGCGACCCAGGTGTTCCGCTGGATCCATCATCGCGGGGCCACGGCCTTTGACCAGATGACCGACGTGGCCAAGGACACCCGCGCCGCCCTGGCCGAACACTTCACCCTCGCCCGACCGGAAATCGTCGAGCGCCAGGTGTCCAAGGACGGCACCCGCAAGTGGCTGATCCGCACCGCCCCGGGCATCGAGATCGAGGCGGTCTACATTCCCGACGTCGGCCGGTCGGGGGCCCTGTGCGTCTCCAGCCAGGTCGGCTGCACGCTGAACTGCACCTTCTGCCACACCGGCACCCAGGCGCTGGTGCGCAACCTGACGGCGGCCGAGATCGTCGCCCAGGTGCAGGTCTGCAAGGACGATCTGGACGAATGGCCGTCCGACCGCGAGGACCGCCGCCTGTCGAACATCGTGTTCATGGGCATGGGCGAGCCGCTGTACAATCTCGACAACGTCGCCGACGCCATCGACATCATCAGCGACAACGAGGGGATCGCCATCTCCCGCCGGCGCATCACGGTGTCGACCAGCGGCGTAACGCCCGAGCTGACGGCGCTCGGCGAGCGCACCCAGGCCATGCTGGCCATCAGCCTGCACGCGACCAACGATCCGCTGCGCGACGTGCTGGTGCCGATCAACCGCAAATACGACATCGCCAACCTGATGGAGGCGATCCGGGTCTATCCGGGGATCAGCAACGCCCGGCGGGTGACGTTCGAATACGTCATGCTCAAGGGCGTCAACGACAGCCCGGAAGAGGCGCTGGCCCTGGTCAAGCTGCTCAAGGGCATTCCGGCCAAGATCAATCTGATCCCGTTCAATCCCTGGCCGGGCACGGACTACGAATGCTCCGACTGGGCGACCATCGAGCGGTTCGCGGCGATCCTCAACAAGGCCGGCTATTCCAGCCCGATCCGCACCCCGCGCGGCCGCGATATTCTCGCCGCCTGCGGCCAGCTGAAGTCCGAAAGCGAGAAGGTTCGCGCGTCGGTCCGTCGCAAGGCCGAGACGCTCGCGTCAGGCTAGAAGCTTGCATGGGATGGCGCCGGTCGTGCTAACCCTTTCGCTCGCCTTTCCCTGATGGACTGATCGATGCCGCCGCAACTCCAATCGATGGAAATCCAGGCCTTCTCGACGGGCTTCGTGACCACGCTGGGCCATGCCGGCCTGACCCTGGTCCTGTTGCTGTTCGGGGCCTTTCTCTATGTCATGCTGACGCCGCATCGCGAGATCGCCCTGATCCGCGACGGCAACAGCGCCGCCGCCCTGTCGCTGGGCGGCGTGCTCGTCGGCCTCGCCCTGCCGCTGGCCTCGTCGCTCAGCGCCTCGGTCTCGCCGCTCGAGATCGGCATCTGGGGCGTGGCCACGATCGGCGTGCAGCTGCTGGTGTTCAAGGTCATCGACTGGTTCCTGCACGGCCTGCCGCAGCGCATCCAGGACGGCGAGATGTCGGCCGCCCTGCTGCTCGTCGGGGCCAAGCTGGCCAGCGCCGTGATCCTCGCCGCGGCCCTGGCCGGCTAGACCGACGTGCACCTGCCCCGTCTCCCCGACTGGCTGGTCTACCTGGCCATCGTGACGGCCCTGATCATCGCGTCGATGGGCCGCCGGGAACAGGCCGACGCGCCGCCGCCGCCGCCGCCGATGGCCGGTGAGGAGGCCATTCCGCTGGGCCCGTCCTCGCCGTTCGATCCCGCCGTGGTGGTGGACGTGCCGGGGAACCAGAAGCCGGGCACCGGCACCGCCTTTTCCATCGCCGACAGCGGCGTCTGGATGACCGCCCGCCATGTGGTCGACGGCTGCACCCGTATCGCCCTGGTCGTGGCCGAGGGCCGCGGCGTGGCCGCCCGCGCGGTGATTGACCCGTCTGGCGAGGCCGCCATCCTGACCACCGAGGGCGGGGCCCCGGCCCTGCCGATGGCGCCGTCGAACATCCGCCCCCGGCCCGGCGCGCTCGGCTTCCACCCGGGCTTCCCGCAGGGCCAGCCGGGCGAGGCCGTGTCACGCCTGCTGGGCCGCGAGAATCTCGTCGTGCGCGGTCGCGGCGCCCGCACCGAGCCGGTGCTGGCCTGGGCCGAGATCGGCCGCACCTTCACGCTGAAGGGCACCCTCGCCGGCCTGTCCGGCGCCCCGGTGCTCGACTCGACCGGCCGGGTGGTCGGCATCACCGTCGCCGAGGCCCCGCGCCGGGGCCGGATCTACACCACCACGCCCGAGACGGTGCAGCGCGCGCTGACCCACTCGGGTCGCCGGCCGCAGGGCTACGCCGTCGGCGAGCCGATCAATGTCGAGAACTACGGCCGCGTCGCCGACGGCCTGCGCCGCGACCTGCGCGTCGCCCAGGTGGTCTGCCTGGCGACGAGCTAGGCGGGGGCGTCCGGCGTCTCCGCAGCGGGTTGCCGCCGGGCCACCATGAAGGCCAGCACGATGGCGAACACGCCGATCGCCGTGGAGTAAAGGTAGAAGGTCAGATAGCCGCTGCCGAGGGCCATCGGCGTGACGCCCGACTTCTCCATCGCGGTGGCGTAGCTCTCGGGCGGCAGGCCGCTGAAGAACGCTTTCAGCCCCGCGATGGGCCCGCCGGCGTCCGCGGACCGGGCCGAACTTTCGACGATTCGTCCCGACTGGCTGGCCAGGAGCTTTCCGGGCAGGGCGTAGAGCGATGAGAACAGCGCATACTGGGTCGCCGTGAAGCCGATCGACGTCAGGCTCGACATGTAGGCGATCAGGCAGGTGCCGGCGATGCCGCCGGCGACGTTGTCGATGGCGATGGCGATCAGCAGGGCGTTCACGTCATGGCCCCGTGTCGCCAGCCAGGCGAACGCGAGATTGCTCAGGGCGCCCGCGAAGGCTCCGAGCACCATGGCCCGCATGAGGCCCAGGCGGATGACCGAAACGCCGCCGAGCGCCACGCCGATGACCGACATGATCACGCCGAACACCTTGCGGATCTCGGCGATCTCGATCTTGCTGAAGCCGAGGTCGACATAGAAGGCGCCGTTGATGTTCAGGACGAAGTCCGAGATCCGGTAAAGGCAGATCAGGGCGAGGATCAGCCCCGCGATCTTCCCGTACCGGCCGAAGAAGTCGGCCAGCGGCTGACCCAGCGCGCCGGACAGATAGGCGCCGGGGCGGGTGTTGAGGCCGGGGATCCGGATCGCGGCGAGCGCGATGACGGCGAAGCCGGTCAGGACGGCGAGCAGCTGGAACCAGACCTTGGAGTCGGAAGCCCAGGCCGCCTTCAGGGCGTCGCCGACGGGGCCCCCGCCCGCCGCCGTGAGCAGTTCCGCGACAAAATCCACATTGGCCGCGAGGCCCGACCCCAGGATCAGTGCGCCGGCCACGAGAAGGGCGAGGCGCAGGATCCATTCGATCGCTTCCAGGACCGGTCGCGCCACCGCGTCGCCCATCACGATCGGTCGGACGGAATGCTGCGCTTCCCTTGGTGCGGCCAGAACAGCGGCGACGCCCAGAAGCATCAGCGCGGCCATGGCGGCGTAGGAAAAGCGCCAGCTGTAGGCCTCGGCGAGGATCAGGGGGGCGGCCCCGGCCACGATCATCGCGATGCGGTAACCCCACTGGTAGGCGGCCGCCATCGGCCCCTGCCGGGCGTCATCGGCCGCCTCGATCCGCCAGGCGTCGATGACGATGTCCTGGTTCGCCGACGCGAAGCCGACCAGCACGGCGAAGACCGCCATCAGCCCGAGATTGGTCGCGGGATTCACCCCCGCGATCAGCCAGAGGCCGAGCATGATCACCACCTGGGAAATCAGCATCCAGGACCGCCGATGGCCGAAAAGCCGCGTCAGGACCGGCACCCGGGTGCGATCGACCAGGGGCGCCCAGAGGAATTTCATCGCCGTCGCGAGCGTGGCGAGGCCGAAGATGCTGATGGCCTGCAGCGACAGGCCCGCCTCGCGCAGCCAGATCGACAGGGTATCGAAGATCAGCAGGGTCGGAAGCCCGGCCGAAAAGCCGAGCACCAGCATCACCAGCGTCCGCCGCTCGCCGAAGACGGCCAGCGATTGCAGGAACGTGGGCCGCGCGGCGGGCTCGGCCTGCGCCTGAGGATCATGGGTCATGGGCTGTGCTTCCCCCGAAGCCGGGCGGAGCCGGACGCTCCGCAAATCAGGAGGCGAGCCTGCCCTCTCCGGCCGCGCCCGTCCAGCCGACCCAGCGGGTCAGGACGGCGCGCAGGGCGGTTTCCGTCAGCGGTTTGACGAGGAAGTCGTCCATGCCGGCCGCCAGGGCCGCCCGGCGGTCGTCCTCGAAGGCGTCGGCGGTGAGGGCGACGATCGGCGTGGAGACGCCCCGGGCGCGCAGTTCGCGGGCCGCCTCGATGCCGTCCATGTCCGGCATGCGGATGTCCATCAGGATCAGGTCGTAGCTGGCGGCGGCGGCGGCGGCGAGCGCCTCCTGGCCGCTGGCCGCGCGGTCGGTCTCCGCGCCCTCGCGCTTGAGCAGGGTGCGGGCCAGCAGGGCGTTGATCGGATTGTCCTCGACCAGCAGCACCCGGGCCCCCGGCGCGGTGGCGGCGGCGATCCGCTCGTCCTCGGGGTGGGGCGCGGCCTTCTGGGCGACGCCCTGGGCGGCCAGCACGCGGGCGGCCAGCGAGTCGGCGCGCAGCGGCTTGATCAGATAGCCTGAGAAGCCGGCGGCGCGGCTGCGCGGGATGCGCGCCCGCTCGTCGGGCCGCAGCAGGATCACGCAGTTGCGGCCCTCCGGGGCCTTCATCGCGCGGCGGCCTTTGGCCAGCAGGTTGTCGATCAGCAGGACCGCGTCCGGCGGGGCGATGACGAGCAGGTCGGCGAGGTTGTCAGCCGTGACCACCTGGCCGCCGAGGCCGGTGATCTGTCGCCGCGCTGCGGCCAGCACGATGGCGTTGGGCGAGGCGACGCCGACCGTCTGGCCCCGCAGGGGCCGCTCGCGCGACGCCGGGCCGGTCGCGGGGAAGGCCGCCTCGAGCCAGAAGCTCGCGCCACCGCCCTCGGCCTCGTCGACCCCGACCTCGCCCTGCATGGCGTTGCTCAGGCGGGTGACGATGGCCAGACCCAGACCCGCGCCGCCGAGCACCGCGCCGTGTGACGGGTCGGCATGGACGAACGGCTCGAAGATGCGCTGGCGGGCGGCTTCGGGCACGCCGGGGCCGGTGTCGCGCACGACCAGCCGCAGCCGGCCTTCGCCGGCGGGCTCGGCGGTCAGCAGGACGCCGCCGGTTTCAGTGAACTTGACCGCGTTGCCGGTGAAATTGAGCAGCACCTGGCGCAGCCGGCCCTCGTCGGCCATCACCGGCGGCAGGTCGGCGGCGCAGGCCCAGGCGATCTCGACGCCCTTCTCGTGGGCGCGCGGGCTCATCAGTTCGGCCGTCTGGCGCAGCAGGCCGGCGATGTCGGTCGGGGCCGGGTGCAGCTCGATCTTGCCGGCCCCCAGCCGGGCCAGGTCGAGCACGTCGTTGACCAGCGCCAGCAGGTGGTCGCCACTCTCGCGCAGGGCCGCGACATAGGATTTCTGTTCCGCCGTCAGCCGCGTGCCGTCGAGCAGCCGCGCCATGCCCAGCACGCCGTTCAGGGGCGTGCGGAACTCGTGGCTCAGGGTCGCCAGCTGCTCGGGCGTGATCGCGCGCTCGTCCGTCATGGGCATCAGACTAGCGGCCGCGACTTAACGGTCGGTCAAACCGCCGCCGGACGCCGATGGGTCAGCAGGAAGACCAGAAACAGGGTCGCGAACGCCAGGTCGCCGAGCGACAGGATGAAGGCGCTGCTGGCCAGGGCCGCCTGGCCGCCGCTGAGCCAGACCAGCGCCGGGATCGGCGCCTTGCCCAGCACGCCCAGCCAGAGGATCGGCCGGTTGGCGGCCGGGTCGCGGGCGACCATGCCGTAGCCGACGCCCAGCACCACGATCAGCAGGGAGGCCAGCCGGGTCATCAGCAGGTCGTCCGGAACCGGCTGACCGAGGCCCGCCAGCATGGCCTCGGGCGCCAGCAGCATCGGCAGGCCGACCGCGAAATTGAACAGCGCCGCGATGACGAACAGGATCTTCCAGAGTCGCATGACAGTCTCCCCCGCTGCGATTGGGCGGATGTTAGCTCAGGCCTGGGCGTCGAAGAAGGCGTCGGGGCTCTCGACCTCGACCAGCTTGCCGCGGCGGATCTCGAGGAAGCGGGTTGCGGCCGTTCGCGTGAAGTAGCGGTCGTGCGAGACGAACAGGCAGGAGACCTCCGCGTCCTCCAG
>CANJYY010000010.1 GCA_947479185.1 Caulobacteraceae bacterium | reverse complement strand
GGGCGAAGGGCTCGTCACGATCGACCAGGCCATCGCCGCCGCCGACGTGGTCATCGACTTCACCACGCCCGAGGCCTCGACGGCCTTGGCCGAAAAGGCCGCCGGCCGCGGCGCGGTGGCCCTGGTCATCGGCACCACCGGCTTCTCGCAGGACCAGACCCGCCGCATCGACGAGGCGTCACAGCGCATCGCCATCGTGCGGTCGGGCAGCTTCTCCCTGGGGATCAACCTGCTGCTGGGGCTGGTCGAACGGGCGGCCCGGTCGTTCGACGCCCGCGACTTCGACATCGAGGTGTTCGAGGCCCACCACAAACGCAAGGTCGACGCCCCCAGCGGCACGGCCCTGATGCTCGGCGAGGCGGCCGCGCGCGGTCGCGGCGTCGACCTGAAGGACGTCATCCAGCCCGCGAGACACGGCCTGACCGGCGCCCGCCCCGAAGGCGAGATCGGCTTCTCCGTCCTGCGCGGCGGCGGCATCATCGGTGAGCACAGCGTGACGTTCGCGGGTGAGGAGGAGATTTTGACCATCAGCCATTCCTCGCGGGACCGCAGCCTGTTCGCGCGCGGCGCGGTGACGGCGGCGCGGTGGGTCGCCGGCCGCGGGGCCGGAGCGTTCGATATGCAGGATGTGCTGGGGTTGCGGGGGTAGGCCCCACCGCGCCCTTCCTCCCCTCGCAGAGGGGAGGGGGACCACGCGGAGCGTGGTGGAGGGGGCAGCGCCGAACCTCCCGGAAAGACCGGCATTCAGGATGGGGCCACCGGCATTCGCGCCGCCCCTCCACCGCCGTCCCGGCGGTCCCCCTCCCCGGCTTCGCCAGGGAGGAGCGTCGAGCTACCCGCCGCGCGCCACGAACCACTCGTTGAGGAACCGCTTGTCGGCCTTGCCATAGAGGAAGTCGGCGCCCTGGTAGCCGGTGACCGACCCGCCGGCGGCCTCGAGCACCGCCTGGGCCGCGCAGATGTCCCACTCGCTCGTCGGGCCGTGGCGCGGATAGATGTCGGCGGCGCCCTCGGCGATGCGGCAGAGCTTGACCGAGCTGTCCATCGCCAGGGTGCGGTGGAAGCCGTACTCGACGGTCAGCTTGGCCAGCGTCTCGTCCTTCATGGTGTGGCTGATAAGGGCCACCGCCTCGCCCTCGGGCCAGGGGCGGACCTGGACATGGCGGGCCGGGCCGCCCTCGGCGCGCTTCATCGCGCCCATGGCCGTGGTGAACCAGGTCTCGCCCGTGGCCGGGGCGCAGACCGCGCCGGCGACCGGGCGGCGGCCGGCGACCAGGCCGATGTTGACCGTGAAGCTGGGGTCGCCGCGCATGAAGGCCTTGGTCCCGTCGACCGGGTCGACGAGGAAGAAGCGGTCGCCGATGGCGTCCGGCGTGCCGAACTCGGCGGCCTGCTCCTCGGCGACCACCGGGATGTCCGGGAAGTGCTGTTTCAGCCGCTCGAGGATCAGCTTTTCACCGATCTGGTCGGCCTCGGTGACCGGGCTCAGGTCGGCCTTGGCGACATGCGCCACCGTGCCGCCGTGCGACCACCAGGGCAGGATCAGCCGGCCGGCCTCCTCGACGATGTCGGCGAGCACAAGTCCAATATCGGCGTCGCTCATCGGCGGCCTCCCGGATCGTCGGCCACGAAGATCAGACGCACGACCGACGTATCGATGGTCTGTTTGCCGGCATGTTCGAAGTTCACGGTGACCCGTCGGCCGATCATCGACTGCACCTGTCCGACGCCCCAGTCGTCGCGCGCCGGATGGCGCACCAGCGCGCCGGGTTCGATGAACGGGTCCATGCGGCTGTCGTTAGGGGTCCGCGCCCCATTTGCCAACGCTTCAAATCAGGTCAATTTCCGCGGCCATGACCGATCAAGACGCGACCGACCCCATCGACCAGGCCCCGACGGCCGACGCCCCGGAATCCCTGCCGGAGCCCGCCGAGCTGGCGGCCCAGATCGCGGCGCGCCTCTGTCACGACTTCATCAGCCCGGCCAGCGCCATCGTCTCGGGCCTCGACCTGCTGGAGGACCCGACGGCCCAGGACATGCGCGAGGACGCCATGGCCCTGATCGCCCAGAGCGCCCGCAAGCTGGCCGACATGCTGCAGTTCTGCCGCGTGGCCTTCGGCGCCTCGGCCTCGGCCGAGACCTTCGATCCGCGCGAACTGGAGAGCCTGGCCAAGGGGGTCTACGCCCATGTGCGGCCCGAGCTGGACTGGAAGGTCGACGTCGCCTCGCTGAACAAGGCCGCCGCCCGCATCCTGATGAACCTCTGCCAGATCGGCGCCGGGGCCCTGCCGATGGGCGGGACCGCCGTGGTGCGGGTGGTCGAGGCCGACGGCCGGGCGGCCATCACCCTGGAAGCGACCGGGCCCCGTGCGCGACTGAAGCCGGAAGTCCTGCGCGGCCTCAAGGGCGAGCCGCGCGGCGACGCGGTCGGCGGCGCCTGGGTCCAGGCCTATTACCTGTACCTGATCGTCAAGGGCGCGGGCGGCCAGCTGGCCGCCGAGGTCGGCGAGGACCGCGTCACCCTCGCCGCCTGGGCCCCGACTTCCGCCTGAGATCCTCCCCCGAAATCAGGGGGCAGCTTACGCATTTCCGTCGCGCCGGAGGCGGAAATCAGGGGACAGCTTACTCATTTCCATGGGCGCTACGCCGGCCCCCGGCGCTACGTGAAATGAGTAAGCTGTCCCCTGATTTCCACAGGCAATATCGCCCGGCGACAGGCGAAATCGCTCCGCTCTCACCACCCGTTAACCGACGCGGCCCAAAACATCGGACGGGGAAGGAGCGCCTGCGCCTTGAAAACCTGTCTGCTGGTTGATGATAGCCGGGTGATCCGCAAGGTCGCCCGCCGGATCCTGGAGGATCTCGGGTTCGAGGTCGCCGAGGCGTCCGACGGGCTGGAGGCGCTCGCCTGGTGCCGCGCGGCCATGCCCGACGTCATTCTGCTCGACTGGAACATGCCGGTGATGAACGGCCTCGACTTCCTGCGCCAGCTGCGCACCGAGCCCGGCGGCGATGCGCCCAAGGTGGTGTTCTGCACCGTCGAGAGCGAGCCGGCCCGCATTCGCGAGGCCCTGGCCGCCGGCGCCTGCGAGTACATCATGAAGCCGTTCGACGGCGACATCATCCAGGCCAAGTTCGCCGAAGCCGGCATCAGCGCCCGGGAGACCGTCACGATATGACGCCCGAGGATATCAAGCTCATCGTGGCCCTGTGCCGCCAGCGCGCCGGTCTGAACATCGACCCGACGCGGACCTATCTGATCGAAAGCCGCCTCGGCCCGCTGGCCCGTCGCGAATCCTACGGCTCGGTCAGCGAGCTGATCACCGGCCTGCGCGGACGCCGCGAGGAGCCGCTGATCTGGGCCCTGGTCGAGGCCATGACCTCCAGCGAGACGGCCTTCTTCCGCGACCGCACGCCGTTCCACCTGTTCCGCGACGAGATCCTGCCGACCCTGACCCGCATGCGCGGCCCCGAGCCGATCCGCATCTGGAGCGCCGGCTGCTCGACCGGCCAGGAGGCCTACAGCCTGGCGATGATCGCCGAAGCCGGCGTCGGCCTCGAGCCCGGGGCCCGCATCGAGGTCTATGGCTCCGACCTGTCCGAGCGCGCGCTCGAAAAGGCCCAGGCCGGCCTCTACAACCAGTTCGAGGTCCAGCGGGGCCTGCCGATCCGCATGCTGGTCGACTATTTCGAGAAGGTCGAGGACAGCTGGCGTCTGTCGCCGCGCATCCGCCAGCGCGTGCGCTGGCGGCGGCTGAACCTGGCCGCCGACCTGTCGGCCGTGGGCCAGTTCGACGTGATCTTCTGCCGCAATGTGCTGAAGGACATGGACCCGGCGATCCGCCCGCGGGTGCTCGAGGGCCTGGCCGCGGCCCTGCCCGCCGACGGCTTTCTCGTGCTGGGCGAGGGCGAGTCACCGCTCGGCCTGACCGACGCCTACCGCCCGATCAGCGGCCGCGACGGGCTGTACGCCCGCAACCCCGCCTACCGCGTCGCCGCCTGACGCAGGAGGAGAGCGGGGCGCATGACACCCCCTCGGCAAAAGTGAGAACCGTTCGCTTCTGCTTTGCTTCCCCCGCGTCACGGCGGCATCCTCCGGTCGGGGCATAACGGGAAACGACCATGAGCGGCGCAGAACGCATTCCAGACGACATCGCCTTCCAGGCGATCAACCCGGCGGCCTACGCCGACGACAGCGTCCATGACGCTTTCCGCTGGCTGCGGGCCAACAACCCGCTGGGCAAGGCGGAACTGGAGGGGGTCTATCCCTTCTGGCTGGTGACCAAGCACGCCGACATCCTCGAGATCAGCCGGCAGAACGACCTGTTCCATTCGGGCGACATGCCGACGACCTTCACCACCATCGAAGGCGACAAGATGGTCCGGGCCATGACCGGCGGCAGCCCGCACCTGGTGCGGACCCTGGTGCAGATGGATGCGCCGGACCATCCCAAGTACCGGCTGATGACCCAGTCGTGGTTCCTGCCGCAGAACATCCGCAAGCTGGAGGACCGCATTCGTACGATCGCGCGCCAGCATGTCGACCACATGGCCTCGCTGGGCGGCGAGTGCGACTTCGTCAACGAGGTGGCGCTGTACTATCCGCTGCGGGTGATCATGGAGATCCTCGGCGTGCCGCCCGAGGACGAGCCGCGCATGCTCAAGCTGACCCAGGAGCTGTTCGGGGCCCAGGATCCGGAGCTGAACCGCGGCAAGACCAGCGAACCGCTTCAGGGCCCGGAGGCGCTGGCCGCCATCCAGGGCGTGATCGCCGACTTCTTCATGTACTTCAAGGCGATCACCGACGACCGCAAGGCCAACCCGCGTGACGACGTGGCCAGCGTCATCGCCAACGGCAAGCTGGACGGCGAGCCGATCAACGACTTCGAGGCGATGAGCTACTACGTCATCGTCGCCACGGCCGGCCACGACACGACCTCGTCCTCGACGGCGGGCGCGATCTGGGGCCTGTGCGAATACCCCGAGGAACTGGCCAAGCTGAAGGCCAACCCGGCCCTGATCCCGGGCCTGGTCGACGAGGCCATCCGCTGGACCACGCCGGTCAAGCACTTCATGCGCTCGGCCACGGCCGATGCCGAGGTCGGCGGCCGCAAGATCGCCAAGGGCGACTGGCTGTGGCTGGCCTATCCGTCCGGCAACCGCGACGAGGCGGTGTTCGACGATCCGGACGCCTTCCGCGTCGACCGCACGCCCAACAAGCACCTGGCCTTCGGCTACGGGGCGCACCTGTGCCTGGGCCAGCATCTGGCCAAGATGGAAATGCGCATCCTGTTCGAGGAACTGCTGCCGCGGCTGGAGTCGCTGGAATTCAACGGGGCGCCTCGCCGGACCCTGGCCAGCTTCGTCAGCGGGCCCAAGTCCCTGCCGATCCGCTACACCCTGACCTGAAACGAAAACGGCCCCCGTCCATGAGGGCGGGGGCCGTCTTCAGTCCGGATCCTGAGGCGCGCCTACTTGGCGTCCTTCGCCGTATCCTCGACCGCGGCGCCCGCGGCCTGCACGTCCTTGCCGGCGCCCTCGATGGTGTTGCAGGCGGCGGCGAACAGGCTGGCGGCGGCGACAGCTAGAATAATGACCTTACGCATGGCGGGATCTCCTCGGGCTCCGACGGGCGGAGCGGTTGTTGCACGCCATAGCAACGCCCCAAGGCGGGTCAGGTTCCATTCACGGGCGCCTCTGGCATGGGAAACACCAGCCGCGCCGTGAGGCCGCCGATCGTGTTCTGTTCCAGGGTCATTTTGCCCCGCAGCTGCCGGGCGAAGGCGTTCATCAGGGTGCGGCCGACGCCCGAGGTCTGGGACATCTCGCGTGGTGTTTCGCGGTCGCCCCCGCCGCCGTCATCGGCGATCGCCAGCTCCGCCTCGCCCTCGCGCAGGGTGAAATCGACGGTCAGCACGCCGCCGCCGCGCTGCAGCGCGTGCTTCTGGGCGTTGGTCACGGCTTCGACCGCGAACAGGGCCAGCGGGGCCAGCTTGTCCGGATCGATGGCCAACCGGTCGGCCCGCACCTCGGTGCGGATGTGACCGCCGCCGACATCGCCTGCCAGCAGCTGGCCGATCAGGTCCTCGAGGAATGGCTTGAGGTCGACATGCTTGATGTCCGGCCCCTGGTAGAGGGCGCGGTAGATCAGGGCGAGCGCGGTGATCCGCTGGCGCGTGTCGCTCATCGCCGCGCGTGCGGCCGGATCGCTCAACGCCCGCTCCTGCATGCTCAGCAGCGAGCTGATGACCTGCAGGTTGTTCTTCACCCGATGATGGATCTCGCGCATCAGCGCGTCCTTCTGGTCGAGGTTCTCGTGCAGGGTGGCGTCGCGGGCGACGATGGTCGCGGCCATGTGGTCGAGGGTTTCGGCCAGCTCGCGGATTTCCGGCGGGGCCTGGCTGACCTGGACGGGCCGGACCGTGAATCGCCCGCGGGCGTAGATCGCCGCGACCCGCTGCAGATAGACGATCCAGCGCCCGACCCCGCGCTCGGCGGCGAAGAACACCGCGGCCAGGGCGACGAAGAAGGCGATCAGCGGGAAGACGATGCCCGACAGCGGGTCCAGCCAGGCGGTGGAGAACAGGCCGGCCGACGGCGCGGACAGGATCACGAACAGGTCGTCCCCGACCAGCGGAGCGGCCGAATAGACCCGGCGCACCGCGTGTCGGTCCAGGCCGTAGCCGAGATAGCTGCCGTGGTCGTCGACCCGATCGATCCAGGGCCTGACCACGCGGGGAAAGGCGCGCTCGTCGGTCACCGACAACAGGCGCCCTTCGCGGTCAACGATCGCCACCTGGGCGCCGCGCGGCAGGGAGCGGTCCTCAAGCTCGGGACGAAGACTGGACAGCGGAATGACGGCGGCCAGAACATTGAATCCCGTGGCGGGATTGCTGGACCGCGCCGCCGTGAACAGGCTGGGCTCACTGGCATAGGCCACGCCGGGCGCGAGGGTGACGACCATGGTCTCGCCGGCCGCCAGGCGCCGGAACCAGTCGCGGTCGCGGCGCGCGCTGTCCGCGGGCACGCTCTCTGCCGAGCAGGCCACCCGCCCGATCCGGTCGAAGCGGATCAGGTTGGCGTAACCGGGCAGACGCTGGCGGATGTCGGTCAGGCGGCGTGAACAGTCCATGCCGATGGCGCCCGGACCGAGCGTCTCCAGCAGGACGCCGGCCGCCTCCATCCGGGCGCGGGCGGTCGCGGCGCTGCGCTGGGCGGCGGACTGCAGGACGGCCTGCCGGTCGGCGGCCTCGCGCTGAAAGGCGAGCAGCGACTGGCCGGCGCCCAGAAGGAGCACCGGCAGCAGGGCCGCGGCCATGGCGACGCCGAGCCGCACCCTGATCGTGGTCGCCGGCCCCCACCGCAACCGGTCGAGCAGTGTCACCGGATCGCGCTCAGCCGCTCCGCGTCGGCGAGGATCGAGCGCATCGCATCGCCGGCCTCTCGGCCGTCGCGGTCATAGGAGCCCGTCTCCAGTATGCCCTGCAGCGCCTTGCGCGCCCGACTGACCCGGCTCTTCACCGTGCCGACGGCGCAGCCGCAGATATCTGCGGCCTCTTCGTAGGCGAACCCGCCGGCGCCCACGAGGATCAGCGCTTCGCGCTGTTCATAGGGGAGCATGGCCATGGCCAGACGCAGTTCGTCGAGCGCCAGGGGGGAGCCGGGATCGTCGATCGCCACGAGGGTCCGTTCGGCGGCTTCCTGGTCAAGCTGGGTCGAGCGCCAGGAGCGGCGTTTGTCGGAATAGAACTGGTTGCGCAGGATCATGAAGGTCCAGGCCTTCATGTTGGTGCCGAGCTGGAAGCTGGCCCGGGCGTCCCACGCCTTGATCATCGCGTCCTGCGCCAGATCGTCGGCCTGGGTGGCGTCGCCGGTGAGGGTGCGGGCGAAGGCGCGCAGGTGCGGAATGAGCTTGACCAGTTCGCCCTGAAAGACCTTGTCGCGGGCGGCGCCTTCGAGCGGGGCGGCCGCGTCGTCCCTGTCAGCCGCCATCTCAGCGCTCACCGGTCTTGTTGTCGGCCCGTCGCAGAATATCGAGAAACTCGTCGGGCACCGGCTCGTTGACGACCTCATCAAACATCTGCCGGAGTTTCACGCCGATCGCGCGCTGACGAAGCCGCGCTTCGTCCAGCGGGGCCGTACCCTTGCGTCGTTCATCCATGGGACTCTGTTCGATCATGCTGTCGGCGAAGCGCGATGCCCGCCCCCTCCTGGAACTATGACTTCGGCCGTTCAACGCCCGACTCCGCGCCTGGTTCCCAAAACCGTGTTCGCCATGATGGACCAGCGGGCGTAGTCTGGGAACCATCGCCGTCACGGTGCGTTTGCGCTGATTAGGAGACGCGTCCCCCGTCCTAGCGGGCGGTGGCGTGTGCTCCGGTTGGACGATCTGAAATCGGGAGGGGTTATGAGTCTTCTTGCTCGACTGGCGCCGCATCTGCCTTACATGCGCCGGTACGCACGGGCCCTCACGGGCAGCCAGTCCACGGGCGACCAGTATGTCCGGGTTGCGCTCGAGGCCCTGGCGGCCGGCGAGCAGGCCCTCGACAACCGGCTGTCGCCGCGCGTGGCCCTCTATCATGTGTTCCACGCCATCTGGTGCACCTCGGGCGCCCGTCTCGAAGACCGGGCGCCGGCGGACGGCGGCGACGCCAGCCAGCGCCTGATGCGTATCGCGCCGCGTTCGCGGCAGGCCTTCCTGTTGACCGCGCTCGAAGGGTTCACGCCCAGCGAAGCCGCGCAGATTCTCGACACCGACTTCCCCGATGTCGAACGCCTGATCGCCCAGGCCCAGACCGAGATCGACGCCGAACTGGCCACCGATGTCCTGATCATCGAGGACGAACCGGTCATCGCGGCGGATATCGAGGCCCTGGTGCGCGAGCTCGGCCACACGGTGGTCGATATCGCCGCCACCCGCACCGAGGCCGTCGAGGCCGTCGCCCGCAAGGCGCCGGGTCTGGTGCTGGCCGACATCCAGCTGGCGGACGGCTCCTCGGGCATCGACGCGGTCAAGGACATCCTCGGCCACTACGATATCCCCGTCATCTTCATCACGGCTTTCCCGGAGCGCCTGCTGACCGGCGAGCGTCCGGAGCCGACCTTCCTGATCACCAAGCCCTTCCAGCCGGAAACGGTGAAGGCGGCGATCGGCCAGGCGCTGTTCTTCCATCCCGGCCGGACAGCCAAGGCGGCCTGACCCGGCCTATCGAACCGGCGCGCCGGCGGCCTGCACCTCAGCGGCCGTCGGCGTACGGCTGGCGTCGGCGGCCGCCAAGTCGCCGGCCCGGAACATCCAGCTGCCGAACAGGGCCGCTACCGCCAGAGCGGTCGACGCGACGAGCATCCAGAGCACATGACGACCCCGCAGGCCCTGACGGGCGTCGGTCGCCTCGATGTGGGTTTCACCGCCCGCGGGGCGGGAGAATCTGCGGAACAGGGCCATGGGGTTACGCCTCCTGAGCGTGTCGTCTGGTCAGGAAACGTTTCCCGGCAAGGCGTTGTTCCGGCTCGCGCGCGGCGTGAAAATAGTTCGGACTTTTTTCGGAACGGCCGGAACGGATTGGAGGGGGAGGACGTTTATTGATTGCGGAGGCGGCGACGCCCCCCCCGACTTGAGGCTGGCGAGAGCCAGCCAGTCGCCTCCGCACCCCCCTTCTGATGATCAATACCCAAAGGGGCGGATCTCGCGATCCGCCCCCTGTCTGTTCAGGCGTCCCCGCTGACGTCAGGGGCGGCTGAGATGGAAGGTGACGTCAGTGCGGCGACGCAGGGGCCTGGCGTCGCCGGCGGCGGTCACGGCGCCCTGCTCCCCCACCGCGCCCACGCTGAAGTTCACCGTGCTGAAGCCCAGACGGGCCACCGCGTTGCGCACGGCGTCGGCCCGCTTCTTCGACAGCGCCAGATTGGCGTCGGGGTCGCCCACCGCATCAGCCAGGCCGGTCACATCGACCTGGCCCAGAACGCAGCCGCGCGTCATGTCGCCGGCGCCCTTCAGGACCGCCTGGGCCTCGCGTGTGACGACCGCGGAATCGCGCTTGAAGTAGATCGACACCGTCAGATCCTGGCAGACGTTCGGCACGGCGGCTCGCCGAAAGCTCGAGAGCGTGCCGCAGCCGCTCAGCATGAGCGCCGCGGCGCCCACAATGGTCAGTTTGGATATCGTGTTCATGTCTAGCCCTCAGCCCAAAAAAGGGCGGCCGACCTTCCGGCCAACCGCCCGTTTCCGCCCGTTATCGAGCGCTCAAGCGATCAGTTCCGCGGTCGGCCGTCTTCCCAGTAGTACCGACCGGTGGCTTGATCGTAGTAATAGTACCGGCCAGCCGCCTCGTCATAGTACTGGCGCCTGGTGGGCGCGGCCGCGCCGCATCCGCCGTCTTCGCGACAGCCCTTGATGGCGCCGGCCGTGCCGCCGACCGCGGCCCCGATGGCCGCGCCGGTCCCGGCGTCGCCGCTGCCGGTGTTGTTGCCGATCACTGCGCCGGCGATGGCGCCCAGGGCGGCGCCGCCGGCGGCGTTGCGTTCAACATTGCCCGTGGTGGTGCAGGCGGCCGTCAGAAGGCCGGCGCCCGCCAGGGCGATCAGGGTCTTGTACATTGGGCAGTTCCTCGTCGTTTCGATCCGGTGATCCCCCATCCGGGTGGGCAACGCCTGGAACAGGGGGGAGTTCCTGTCGCGGAACCGGGGCAGGGTGGCGATCGTTAGATCGCGGACGGGGTGAGGGAGACGATCAGGCGTGACATCCGGAAAACAGAGCCCCGCGCTCGGGCGCGTGGCCGTCGTCGTCAACCCCGCCTCGGGAAGCGCGGGGCCGGACGCCGTGGCCGAGGTCGAACGGATTCTCGCCGAGCACAGGGTCGCCGGTGTCGTGAGCGCGCCCTCCGAGGCGGGCCTGGAAGCCTGCCTGCGGGCCGCGCTCGACACGAAGCCCGACGTCCTGATCATTGTCGCCGGCGACGGCACCGCCCGCGCCGGGGCTGAAATGGCCGGGCCGGAGGGACCGCTGGTCGCTCCCCTGCCCGGCGGAACCATGAACATGCTGCCCAATGCCCTGTACGGCGGTCGCGACTGGAAGACGGCTCTGGCGGACATCCTGACCGACGGCGTGGAAAAGCCGGTCTCGGGCGGCGAGATCGACGGCCACGCCTTCTATGTGGCGGCCATCCTCGGTTCGCCCGCCCTGTGGGCCCAGGCCCGCGAGGCCGCGCGCGAGGGCGATCTCAAACAGGCCTGGCATCGCGCCCAACGGGCAGTGAAGCGGGCCTTCTCGGGTCGCCTGCGCTTCACCCTGGGCGGCAGGCCGCGCGGCAAGGCCGAGGCCCTGGCCCTCATGTGCCCGTTGGTGTCCAAGGCCCTGGCGGACGACGAGGGCTACCTGGAGGCGGCGGCCATCGACCCCGCCAACGCCCTCGACATCTTCCGTCTCGGCTTTCATGCGGCGCTCGGCGACTGGCGGACCGACGAGAAGGTCATGGTGGCGCGGGTCCGCGCCGGTCGCGCCTGGGCTCACGGCCACATTCCGGCGGTGCTGGACGGCGAGCCCCGCGAGCTTGGACCCGTGGTCGATTTCCGGTTCCGGCCGCTCGCCTTCCGCGCCCTTGTGCCGCGCGAACCGGCCGAGGAGGCCGCCGCATGACGCTGCGCCTGGTCCATCTGTCGGATATCCACTTCGGTGGCGAGCATCGCGAGGCGGTCGCCGGGGCCACCGCCTGGATCGCGCGCCACAGGCCCGACCTGGCGATCATCACCGGCGATATCACCCGCGAGGGCGAGGAGCGCGAGTTCGTCGCCGCGCGCAGCTGGATCAACCGTCTGGCCGTGGAGTCGGTGGTCGTGCCCGGCAATCACGACACGCCCTATTTCGACCTGATGCGCCGGCTGTTCGCGCCCTGGGAGCGCTATGAGCGCCATTTCGGCCTTCTGTCCGAAGGCGCATTCCATCGCAACGGCCTGGCCATCGCCCAGATCAACACCGCCCGCGGCGTCCAGCTGCGGACCAACTGGTCAAAGGGGGCGATCTCGAAACGGCAGGTCGCCACCGCCGTACGGTCACTGGCGCCCGCGCCGCCCGAGTCGTTGAAGATCATCGCCTGCCACCATCCGCTGGTGGAGATGATCGGCGGACCGATGAGCGGCCAGGTGCACGGCGGCCACGACGCGGCCCTTGCCCTGTCTGGCGCGCGGGTCGACCTGGTGCTGACCGGCCACGTTCACGCGCCGTTCGCCCTGCCCTATCCCGGCGGCGACGGACGCACCTGGGCGGTCGGGGCGAGCACCCTGTCGGTGCGGGAACGCGGCGCGCCGATCGGCTTCAACTGCATCGAGGTCGAGACGGACATCGTCCGCGTCACGGCCCAGGCCTGGACAGGCTCGCACTTCGAACCCTGGCGGACCTGGTCGATCGACCGTCGCCCGATAGCCGGCTGATCGCGCACGAAAACGGCGGCGGGATCGCTCCCGCCGCCGTGTGTCGTCCCGTCCGGGCAGCCGGTCCTAGGGCGCGCGGCCCCGCACCAGGTGCATAACCGCGGACACCAGGAACAGGATCAGGAAGATAAAGAAAAGGATCTTGGCGATCCCGACAGCCGTGCCGGCAAGTCCGCCGAAACCGAGAAACGCGGCGATCAACGCCACAACCAGAAAAATCAACGCCCACTGCAGCATGTTGCTTCCCTCCGTATTGATTTCACCGGGGCCGAGCAGCCCTCGTCTTACCTAACGCCCGGCGCGCTTCACCGTTCCAGCGCGGTCTTCCGGCGCGGGATAGGCCCAGGCCGGACCCCGACCCCGCGCGGCGTCAAACTGCCGGCCGGCCAGATCCCAGTTCGCCAGCCTGTCGAACCAGGCCGCGAGGAAGCCCTTCCGGTCGTTCTGGTGGTCCAGATAGTAGGCGTGCTCCCACAGATCGCAAACCGTCAGCGGCACGGCCGAGCCGAGCGTGAGGGGCGTGCCAGCGTCATGGGTGGTGATGACCCTCAGTTGGTCGCCCTCGGCGAGCAGCCACGCCCATCCCGAGCCGAAGTGCTCCGCGCCGGCCTTCACCAAGGCGGCCTTCAGACCGGCCATGTCGCCGAAGGTCGCGTCGATGGCGTGGGTCAGGTCCCGCTCAGGGGCGGCGTGTTCGGCGGTCATGGCCTCCCAGAAGAAGCCGTGATTCCACGCCTGGGCGGCGTTGTTGAACAGTTTGGTCCGCATCGGATCGTCCGCCGCGTCGCGGACAAGGTCCTCGAGGCTGTCGGGATCGACGCCCGCATCATCGAGCAGGGTGTTGAGCGTCTCGACGTAGCTCCGGTGATGCTTGCCGTGATGGAACCGCAGCGTTTCCGCCGAAATCACCGGGCTCAGGGCGTCGGGACGGTAGGGGAGGTCAGGCAGGATGAACATGGCGCGCTCCGGACAGAATCCGGAGAGAAGCGTGTGACGCCCGCGTCAGTTCCGCTCGTGCGGCGGCTTGTCCATGAAGGCCCGGACGACAGCCGCGACCAGCTGCGGATTGCGCAGGGCGTAAATCCCCGCGGCCACGGCGGCGCCCGCCGAAAGCAGCGGCCGGTCGCGGACGACGGTCATGATCATCTCGATCATGGAGGCGTCCGCCGGCGCCGCGGCGGCCGTGCGTCGGTCGCCCTCGGCCTTGCGCGCCGCGACGAACCCGGCGATCGCGATCACCAGCGCCGAGCAGCCGGCGATGATCGCGGCCGCGCCGGCCGTTCCGACCATCGGTTCAAGGAACGCGAAGAGGGCGAAGAAAGCCGAAAAGACGCCGGCGGCTGCGGCGGCGGCGATAGCGGCGCCAGCCGCTACAGCCATCAGCGTCCGTTCCATCATCAGCGGCGATCGCTACGGCTGGAGAGCAGCAGGCCGATCAGCACGCCGACGCCGACGCCGGCGAGCAGCGCCGTGCCCGGACGTTCCTTGACCTTCTCGACGACGTACCGCTGGGCTTCGTCGAACTGGGCGGTGGCCGTGTCGGCGTAGACGCGGCTCTGGGCGCGCAGGGTTTCCATGCCTTCGCGGACGGCGGTCTCGGTCCGGTGGGCAGCTTCCGTCAGGCGCTCACGGGCGCTGTCGGTGGCCTCGATGAAGCTGCGTTCGGCGTGCCCGGCGGCGCTCTTCAGGTCGGACTTGGCCTGATCGGCTTCGGCCACAGGGGCGGATTTGGCGTTGGTGGGCATAACAGGCTCCGTGGTCGCGGGGGCGCCGAATGCCGGCGGCCCTCCTGGCGGGGGGACTGACCGGGAACGCGATCCCGCGAGATCAGGTTCCATCCTAGCGCCAGACGGCGGGCCGCGCCACGGATTCTCGCCTGTCGCGCGATCAGGGGTTACCCGCTATGGTGAACTATGGATAACGCTGCGTCACAGGCCCCCGGACTTCTCGAAGCCGCCCGCGTCCGGGCGCTGCGGTCCCTGCATGCCCTCGACAGCGGATCGGACCGCCGATTCGACCGCATAGCGCGCACGGCGGCGCTGGTGTTGCGGGCGCCCCGCGCGGCTGTCGTCCTCGTCGACGAGGACCGTCTCTGGCACAAGGCGCGGATCGGCATACCGGATGGTGAATACCCTCGCGCGGGCAGCCTGGCCGACCTGATGGTCCGTAGTCCGGGCACCGTGTTCAGCACCGACATCACCGACGACCCCCGCTTTTCGGCCCTGCGGGGTCAACTGCACCAGGTCGATGTGCGGTTCTACGCCGGGGCGCCGATCAGGGCGCCGGGCGGCGAGGCCATCGGCGTTCTGTCGGTCGGCGACCCCGAAGCCCATGCGCCGCACACGGAGGCGGAGCGGCTGGCGCTCGAGGACCTGGCGGCCCTGGCCAGCGACATGCTGGTGCATGACGCCGAAACCATCGAGGCCGAGCGCAAGGCCCGCCTGTACCAGCAGCGTGTAGAGCTGGCGATGGACGCCGCTGGCCTCGGCGAGTTCGAATGGGACATCGCCGAGGACCGGATCTTCATCAGCGAAGGGATGAAGACCCTGACCGGCATCGAATGGGATTCCGCCAACGGGCTGGGCAGTGATCTGTCATTTGGATTTATCCATCCTGACGACATGGAAGGCGTCCGGAAGGCGGTCGAACACGGCCTCCGGGCCGACGGCCGCTATCAGGCCGAGTATCGCATGATCCGGCCGGACGACGGCCGCCTGCGCTGGATGCAGGGCGCGGGAGTCTCCGTCGCCGACCACTCCGGCGCGCCCCGGCGCGTCATCGGGGTGGTGCGCGACATCACCGAACGCAAGTCGGAGGAGGAGCATCGCGAGACGCTGCTCTCCGAGATGGATCACCGGGTCAAGAACGTGCTGGCGGCGGTCCAGTCGCTGGCCGCCCAGTCGGCGCGGCGCACGACCTCCACGGAGGGCTTCATCTCGGCCTTCGCCGGCCGGCTGAAGGCCATGGCTTCGGCGCACGAGCTGCTGACCGCGACGCGCTGGCGCGGCGCCGATCTGGCCCACATCGCCGCGGCGGAACTCGGCGGCCTGGCCCCCGGACAGGCGCGCTGGGAGGGGCCGGAACTGATCCTGACCCCGCGCGCCGCCAACGCCGTATCCCTGGCGCTGCACGAACTGGCGACCAATGCCGTGAAGTACGGCGCCCTGTCGGTCGAGACCGGCCGCGTCGAGGTGATCTGGGAGGTCCCACCCGAGGGCGGGTTCACCCTGCGCTGGGTCGAGCGAGGCGGGCCGCCGGTGGCGCCGCCGGAGCGTCGCGGGTTCGGATCGACCCTGCTCGACAGGGTCACGGGTCGGGAGCTCGGCGGCGAGGGTCGCGTCGAGTATCATGCCGACGGCGTGCGGGCGGTGCTGAAGGCGGACCCGCGGGCCGTGGCGCAGCCCTTGTCCGAACCTGACCTCATCGAGCCGGCGACTCCCGCTGGACCCGGCGCGTCCCAGGGCAGCGTCCACATGTCCGACGGCGGGGTCGAGGGGCTGCGCCTGCTGATCGTCGAGGACGCGGTGCTGCTGGCCATGGAGCTTGAGGCGGGCCTGACTGAGGCGGGCGCGACGATCGTCGGCATCGCCGCCGAACTGGGCGAGGGGATGGCGATGCTCGACCGCACGATCGACGCCGCCGTGCTGGACGCCAACCTCAACGGCGAATCCGTCGCGCCACTGGCCAAGGCGCTGCGCGCGCGCGGAACTCCGTTCGTGTTCGCCACCGGCTATGGCGAGCGGGGAGCGCCGGAAGGCTTCGACGCGCCGGTGGTGCGCAAGCCCTACAACGTGCACCAGATCGTCAGCGCCCTGGCCGAGGCTGTCGGCCGGGCCTAGACGATGCCGCGGCCGCGCAGGGCGGCCAGATCGGCGGCCGAAAGCCCCGCCCGCGCCATCAGCACGTCCTCGGTGTGTTCACCGAGCCCCGGTCCGGGCCAGCGCACCTCGCCCGGGGTGTCGCTGAGTTTGGGAAAGGCGTTCTGCATCTTCACCGCGCCGAACACCGGGTGCGGCACCTCCACGATCGAGTCGCGGGCGGCGAACTGGGGATCCTTGAGCATGTCCGGCGCGCGATAGACGCGGCCGGCGGCCACGCCGCTGGTCTCCATCACGGCCAGCAGGGCATCGGCGGCGAGCGTCGACGTCCAGGCCCCGATCAGGGCGTCCAGTTCGGTCTGGTTCTCGCCGCGGGCTGCGTGGCCGGCGTAGCGCGGGTCCTCGGCCAGTTCGGGCCGGCCCATGGCCTCGCACAGCCGCTTGAACAACGTGTCCTGGTTTGCCCCGATGACCACCAGGGCGCCGTCCTTCGTGGGATAGGCGTTGGACGGGGCGATGCCGGGCAGCACCGAGCCGGAGCGCTCGCGGATGTAGCCGGTCAGGCCGTACTCGGTGATCAGGTTCTCCATCACCGACAGCACGCTCTCATAGATCGCCGCGTCGACCACCTGGCCCTTGCCGCTGCGATGGCGGGCGTGCAGCGCCATCATCGTGCCGAGCGCCGCGTGCAGTCCGGCGAGGCTGTCGCCGACCGAGATGCCGGCGCGGGCCGGAGCGCGGTCCGGCTCGCCGGTGATGTAGCGCAGTCCGCCCATGGCCTCGCCGATGAGGGCGTAGCCGGCGCGCGAGGCGTAGGGGCCGGTCTGGCCGAAACCGGACACGCGGGCCATGACCAGGCCGGGGTTGTCCGCAGACAGGCTGTCGTAGCCGAGGCCCCACTTCTCCAGCGCGCCGGGGCGGAAGTTCTCGACCAGCACGTCGGCGCCGCCGATCAGCTTGCGGGCGATGGCCTGGCCCTCGGGGGTGCGCAGATTGAGGGTCACCGACTTCTTGTTGCGACCGATCACCGGCCACCAGGGCGAGTGGCCCTTGGGCAGGCTTCGGCCCCACTGGCGCATCGGGTCGCCGGCCTTCGGATCCTCGATCTTGATCACCTCGGCGCCGAAGTCGCCAAGGATCTGGCCGCAGAACGGCCCGGCGATCAGGGTGCCCATCTCGATCACGGTCAGGCCCGCCAAGGGCCCCTCAACTGGCTCGGTCATGCCCCGGGCTTTAGCCAGCCTTCAGCACATTGTCATCGGAGTTGCGGTCGATCAGGTAGTTGTAGGGGTCCACGCCGCCGTACTTCGGCGCCTTGTCGACCGTGAAGGTCAGGGTCTGGGTCCCGGTG
>CANJYY010000009.1 GCA_947479185.1 Caulobacteraceae bacterium | reverse complement strand
GGCGTGCCCTATTCGCCGGCCACCGGCCTGCCGATCGAGAGCCAGACCGTCAGCCAGATGGTCGACAAGCTGACCGCCCTGCCCGAGGGCGAGCGGCTTTACCTGCTGGCCCCCGTCGTGCGCGGCCGCAAGGGCGAGTACCGCAAGGAGATCGCCGAGTGGCGCAAGCTCGGCTTCCAGCGACTGAAGATCGACGGCGTGCTCTATCCGATCGAGGACGCCCCCGAACTGGACAAGAAGTTCAAGCACGACATCGACGTGGTCGTGGACAGGCTGGTGACCAAGAACGGCCTGGAGCAGCGCTACGCCGACAGCATTGAACAGGCCCTGCGGCTGGCCGACGGCATTGCGGTCGCCGAATGGGCCGATGCCCCGGCGGAGGGCGAAGAGCCGCGCCGCATCCTGTTCTCCGAGAAATTCGCCTGCCCGGTCAGCGGCTTTACCATCAGCGAGATCGAGCCCCGGCTGTTCTCGTTCAACAACCCGTTCGGCGCCTGCCCGGCCTGCGACGGTCTGGGGGCCAAGCTGGCGTTCGACGCCGACCTGATCGTGCCGGACAAGGACAAGACCCTGCACAAGGGCGCGGTGTCGCCCTGGGCCAAGGGCCCCTCGCCGCTCTACACCCAGACGCTGCAGGCGCTGTCGCGGCACTACGGCTTCTCGATGGATACGCCCTGGCACAGCCTGGCGGCCGAGGCGCAAAAGGTCGTGCTGTACGGCACCGGGACCGAGAAGATCCACTTCGTCTATGACGACAACGCCCGCAAGTACGAGGTCAACAAGCCCTTCGAGGGCGTGCTGCCGAACCTCGAGCGGCGCTGGCGCGAGACCGACTCCGCCTGGGTCCGCGAAGAGCTCGGCCGCTACCAGTCGGACACCCCCTGCGACGTCTGCCACGGCGCCCGCCTCAAGCCCGAGGCCCTGGCGGTCAAGATCGGCCAGCGCAACATCGCCGAGGTCTCGACCATGGCGATCCGCCCGGCCCGCGACTGGTTCGACGCCCTGTCGGACCAGCTCAGCGACAAGCAGATGGAGATCGCGCGGCGCATCCTGAAGGAGATCACCGATCGCCTGCGGTTCCTCGTCGATGTCGGCCTCGACTATCTGAACCTGTCACGCGGCTCGGGCACGCTGTCGGGCGGCGAGAGCCAGCGCATCCGCCTGGCCAGCCAGATCGGCAGCGGCCTGACCGGCGTGCTCTACGTGCTGGACGAGCCGTCGATCGGCCTGCACCAGCGCGACAACACCCGGCTGCTGCAGTCGCTGCGGGGCCTGCGGGACCTCGGCAACTCCGTGCTGGTGGTTGAGCACGACGAGGAAGCCATTCTCACGGCTGACTACGTCATCGACATGGGCCCGGCCGCCGGCATCCATGGCGGCGAGATCATCGCCGAGGGCAAGCCGGCCGATATCATGGCCAACCCGGCCAGCATCACCGGACAGTACCTGACCGGTACGCGCGAGATCGCCGTGCCGGAGCAGCGTCGGCCGATCTCGACCAAGCACGTGCTGCGCGTGGTCGGGGCGACCGGCAACAACCTCAAGAGCGTTACGGCGGAAATCCCGGTCGGCACCTTCACCTGCATCACCGGGGTCAGCGGCGGCGGCAAGTCGACCTTCACCATCGAGACCCTCTACAAGGCCGCCGCGCGCCGGTTGAACAACGCCAGCGAAGCCCCGGCGCCCTACGAGAAGATCGAGGGGCTGGAGAACTTCGACAAGGTCATCGACATCGACCAGAGCCCGATCGGCCGCACCCCGCGGTCCAATCCGGCCACCTACACCGGCGCCTTCCAGCCGATCCGCGACTGGTTCAGCCAGCTGCCGGAGAGCAAGGCGCGCGGCTATGGCCCGGGGCGGTTCAGCTTCAACGTCAAGGGCGGCCGCTGCGAGGCCTGCCAGGGCGACGGGCTGATCAAGATCGAGATGCACTTCCTGCCCGACGTCTACGTCACCTGCGACGTCTGCAAGGGCAAGCGCTACAACCGCGAAACCCTGGAGATCCTGTTCAAGGGCAAGTCGATCGCCGACATCCTCGACATGACCGTCGAGGAGTCCGCCGACTTCTTCAAGGTCGTGCCGCCGGTGCGCGACAAGATGGAGACGCTCAAGCGGGTCGGCCTGGGCTACATCCACGTCGGCCAGCAGGCGACCACCCTGTCCGGCGGCGAGGCCCAGCGGGTCAAGCTGTCCAAGGAGCTGAGCCGGAAGGCCACCGGCCGCACCCTCTATATCCTCGACGAACCGACCACCGGCCTGCACTTCGAGGACACCAAGAAGCTTCTCGAGGTGCTGCATGAGCTGGTCGACCACGGCAACACCGTGGTGGTCATCGAGCACAATCTGGATGTGGTGAAGACGGCCGACTGGATCGTCGACTTCGGTCCCGAAGGCGGCGACGGCGGCGGCGAAGTCGTCGGTGTGGGCACGCCTGAAAAGGTCGCCGCCATCGAGGGCAGCTGGACCGGCCGCTACCTCGCCGAAGTGCTCAAACGCCACCGCGACCGCGCCGGCGAGCGCCGCAAACGGGCCTGAGCGCCCGCTTGCGGCGCCGAGGTCAGGCGGCGCTGCCTGCGGTCAGGCTGCGATAGATCGACGGCGCCGGGCAGACCATGATCAGCAACAGGAACGGCGCCGGGATCATCGCCAGAAGCTGGTAGAGCAGCGTCATCGGCGTGAAATAGGTCTGCAACGAGGTCATGTCCGGCGCGAAGACGCCGCCAGCCGCGGCGAAGCCTCCGCCGACGGTGATGACCACCAGCAACAGGATCGCATAGACCGCGATGTAGGCGATGACCGCCAGGATGGCGGCCAGCAGGTAGGCGCCGAGCATCGGCCAGAAGTGCCCCCGGGTCAGCGCCCACGACCCGAAGAGGTTGATACGGCCGGTGGCGAAGGTTTGCGCGCTGGACAGGGACAGTCGCACCGCCAGGGTCACCAGCAGAGCCAGCAGGGCGCAGCCCGCGATCACGCCGACCAGGATCGCCACACCGGTTCCCGCGGCGGCGGCGGTTGCGGCCGCGAGGATGCCCACGGCGATGGCCCCGACCAGATAGACCACGAAATACAGCAGCCCGAGCAGGATCATCACCGCGATCTGCCGCAGTTCATCGGCCCCGAAGGCGATCCAGGCCAGCCTGCGATCGGACGGGCGCAGCATCATCCGGTTCACGGCCGCGTAGAGGACGCCGTAGAACAGCAGGCAGTAGGGGATGATCACCGCATACAGCGCCCCGACCGGCTTCAGCGCCTCCAGCGCGGCCTTGGGGTCAGAGCCGGTCGCCGGCTGCTGCTGCTGCATCGCCATCAGGCCGGGACCGGCGAACACGATCATCAACACGACCATGGCGGCGGAAAGCACCCCGAGGATCGGGATCCAGGCCAGCAGAGTCCTGAAATTCTCGCGACCTTCGCGGAACCCGCTGAAAGCCGCATCCGTCGCCGAAAACATGGTCTACCCCTCCGTCGCGCCGGCCCGGCGCCGCGCCCCAAGGGAGCATTCCCGACGCGCCGAGGCAAGCGAGGCATTGGCGCCTCAGGGTTGCACAGAATGGCGACCAGACGCCCCCGCCCGGCCGTTGCGCTGGTGACATCGGAGGCCCGCCATGCTCTTCTTGGGGCTTGTGGTCTGGGGCCGTGCTCCCATTCCTTGTTCCATTCTCCGGAGGGTCCCTGTGAAGGTTCTTCTGCTTACGACTGCCGCTCTTTTCGCCGCCATGAGCGTCGCCGCCACCGCCGCCGAAGTCACCATGCCGGCGTCGGCGCCCGAGGCGGTCCCCGCCCCCGTCGCCGCGCCGGCGGACAAGCGCGATCCCAATGCCCGCGTCTGCAAGACCGCGCCGGTCATCGGCACGCGCGTGCCCAGCCGCGTCTGCATGACCCGCGCCGAGTGGACCGCGCGTGCGGAAGCGGACCGTCGCGATCTGGAGACGGCGCAGCGCACCGGCCTCGCCTCCTGCGGCACCAAGCCCTGCACATGATCTTCTACGGCGAGCGCAATCCGGCGCCCAACCCGCGCCGGGTGCGCATCTTCATCGCCGAAAAGGGCATCGACCTGCCCGAGACGCGCGTCGCGCTGCACAAACGCGAGCACAAGTCGGACGAACACCGCGCCCGCAACTCGCTGGGTCAGGTGCCGACGCTGGTGCTCGACGACGGGACGGCGATCTCCGAGAGCGTCTCGATCTGCCGGTATCTCGAGAGCCTGCATCCGACCCCGTCCCTGTTCGGCGAGACGGCGCTCGAGCAGGCGACCGTCGACATGTGGATCCGCCGGATCGAGTTCCAGCTGATGACGCCGGTCGGCATGTTCTGGCGCCACGCCCACCCGCTGACAGCGGCGTTGCTGACCCAGTTCCAGGACTTCGGCGAGTCCAACCGCGAGACCTATGGCCGGGTGCTGCTCTGGCTGGACCGGGAGCTGGCCGACGGCCGGGCCTTCCTGGCGGGAGAGCGCTATTCGATGGCCGACATCGTCGCCCTGACGACGATCGACTTCGCCAGCTTCACGGGGCTTGAGGTCCCTGCGGACGCGCCGCACCTGCGCGCCTGGCTGGACCGGGTGTCCGCCCGGCCGAGCGCCGCCGCCTAGAGGTCGGCGGCCTCGTGGGCCTTGAGGCGGCGATAGGCGGCCGCCGGCGGGGCGTAGAAGATCACGAACACCAGCACGATCAGCAGGGTCTGCAGGGCCATCTGCAACAGCAGTTCGCCGAGCAGGCCAAGCGCCAGCGCCGGCGTCAGGTGGCTGAGGTCGGGGCTGGTAAGTCGCCCCATCATCAGGAAGCCGCCGGTGATCTTGGCCAGGATGATGCTGAGGGTCAGCGCCGCGGCGACCACCAGAACGGCATAGAGGATCGTCAGGCCCAGGGTCAGCAGCAGCCTCCAGAACTGCCCCTTGGTCAGCCGCCAGGCCGCGGTCAGACGGAAGTGGTGCTCGGCGAAGGTCATCACGCCCGCGAGCGCCAGCCGCGTCGCGAGCCAGCCGAGCAGGACGACGCCGCCGAGCGATCCGACCACGGTCACCGCCCGGTGCAGCCCGCCGGAGTTGTTGGCCACCACCACGACCAGCGCGCCGTAGATGCCGCTGGCGAAGGCGAAGATGACAATGACCAGCAGGCTGACGAGGAACATGCGCAGCTCGTCGGCGCTGATCTTCAGGTGGGCGAAGCCCTTGTCCTCGGGATTGAGCACGGTGCGGTAGATCGCCGTCACCAGCATGATCGGCATGATCACCGCCAACGGGAAGGCGATGAACATCGACACGCCGAAACGGGCGACCAGTTCGCCGAAGTCGCGTTGCACGCCGGTCGTCTCGACCGCCGCCAGGGTGCCGATATTGGGCACCAGCAACACGACGATCATCGCCAGCAGCGAGAGCAGATAGAAGCCGGTCCAGGCCAGGATCAGGCCCGGCCGGTCGCGGATGATGCGGAAGCCCTCGAAGGCCGTGTCGGACGGCGAAATGATCATTGGCCTGCCCCCTCGCGCAGACGGCGATAGATGTAGGACGTCATGCCGACGGAGATCGGCACATAGAAGAAGGTCGAGACGATTCCGACGATCAGCTGGGTCAGGGCGACGGCGTCCGCGCCGGACATGGCCTCGCCGAACAGGCTGGCCAGCGACTGCATGATGATAATCGGCAGGTTGATCAGGATTGTGGCCGCCAGAATGCGCAGGACCGACCCCTTGGTCAGACCCAGACTGCTGAGGAACCGGATCCGGTTCTCCGCCGCCGTCGCCGGCACGGCCATCGACAGGCGGGTGTTGAGCACCAGCAGTCCGGCGACGGCGACCAGGGCGGCCAGGTTGAAGAGGAAGGACCCGGTGGGACTAAGACCCGCCAGAAGCATGGCCGGCGTGGTCGCCGCCGTGGCCGCCGGAATGCCGACCAGACCCACCAGCAGGACCGAAATCACGAAGACGGCGATGATCATCACGATGGCCAGCAGCGCCGCGGCCAGCAGGCCCACCACGACGAAGCGCGTTTCCATCATCCGCCATTGCAGGCCGAACGGCCCATTGCGCTCCGGCGGCTCGGCGCCGGTTCCGGCCAGGCTGATGCGATACAGCGCGGCCTGGGCGGCGAGGCCAGCCAGGACATAGACCGCCAGCCCGGCGACGAGCAGCGGCAGCGTCTTGGCCGTCAGCAGAACCACCAGTCCCATGGAGGCGACGACCAGCGGCCCAATCGCCCTGAGCACATTGACGCGCCAGAATTCGAAGCCCTCGGCCACTGCAGTCCGGACCGAAAAACGCGCCTTAGACATGCGACTCCTCGCGCCATCGGCGCGTGTGGTTCCTGTTCGCCTTAAACCCTGCTTCGCGCCCTGTGGCGACAGGATTTGCGCGGCCAGGACGTCCTGCCCGGGCCGGGGTGGCTAGGCGGCCGGCTCGGACGATCCGGCGAGCTGCCGATAGGCGTCGGCCCAGGGGGCGGTGAAGATCACCGTCACCAGCGCACCGGCCAGGCAGCCGACGACGCCCGCGCCGATCAGCCAGGGCATCAGGCTGGACATCCAGACCGACGGGTCCTGGGCGAAGAAGGCGGTGATCCGCGCCTCGTTCCAGTCGCCGGACAGGGCGCCGGCGCCGATGACCGCGAAGAGGCAGGCCAGGATCAGCACCACCAGGATGAGTTCGGCGACCAGAGCGAGGGCGATCAGCAGGAGCAGCACCAGCAGGATCCGCCAGCCGTTGCCGCGGGTCATCGCCCAGGACTCCATCAGGCGGAACTTCGAGTCCGCGAAGGTCATCGGGAAGGCCAGGCAGAAGCGCACGAACAGGAAGGCCATCACCGCATAGGCCGGCAGCATCGACGCGCGAATGATCACCATGGTGACCATCGGATCCTGGTCACGGCTCAGCAGGGCGACCGGCAACGCAAAGCCCATCATGACCATGCTGATCAGGAAGCTGATGATGCCGACCACGATGAACAGCAGGGCCAGCCAAAGCTCCCGGGCGCCCAGTCGCAGATAGAACCAGCTGCTGTCTTTCGGGAACAGCACCGCGCGATAGATCGCGCCGGTCAGCACCATCCGGACCACCAGGCCCGTGAGCATCAGCACCGGCAGCAGCGCGAAGATCGAACCCAGCATCGGCAGGATCATGTCCGGCGTCGGCTCGGCCCCCTGCTTGTCGACGGCGATGATGCGGGCGAGCGCGCCGGCGAAGCTGCCCAGCAGGGCGAAGGCCGGGGCAACGCCGACAATCCCCAGGAACAGGGCCCAGACCAGAACCGCCAGCGGGTTGCGGCCAATCACGCCGAACCCCGAGAACGCCGCCTTCACCACATCAAGCTTGACCATGTCCCGCCTCCCCCGAGTTCCGCAACGGAGGGAGACGATCACAAATTCAGCGGCGGCGCCACCATGGGCCGCTTTCCGCGCGAGCGCTCAGGCCCTATCAGTCCGGGATGACCTTCAAACCCATTCATGTGATCGGCGGCGGCCTGGCCGGTTCCGAAGCGGCCTGGCAGATCGCCGAGGCCGGCGTGCCCGCCGTGCTGCACGAGATGCGTCCCGTGCGCGGCACCGACGCCCACCAGACCGACAGCCTCGCCGAGCTCGTCTGTTCCAACTCCTTCCGATCGGACGACTGGCAGTACAACGCCGTCGGCCTGCTGCACGCCGAGATGCGCCGCTGCGGCTCGATCATCCTGTCGAGCGGCGACAGGCATCAGGTGCCGGCCGGCGGGGCGCTGGCCGTGGACCGCGACGGCTTCTCGGCCGACGTCACGGCGCGCCTCGAAGCCCACCCGCTGATCACCATCGTCCGCGAGGAAGTCACCGGCCTGCCGCCGGCCGACTGGGACAGCGTGATCATCGCCACCGGGCCCCTCACCTCGCCGGCCCTGGCCGAGGCGATCCTGACGCTGACCGGCGAGGACAGTCTGAGCTTCTTCGACGCCATCGCCCCGATCGTGCACCTCGACTCGATCGACATGGGCAAGGCCTGGCGCCAGTCGCGCTACGACAAGGAAGGTCCGGGCGGCGACGCGGCGGCCTACATCAACTGTCCGATGGACAAGGATGAGTACAACGCCTTCATCGACGCCCTGCTGACCGGGCCGAAGTCCGAGTTCAAGGACTGGGAGAACGTGCCCTACTTCGACGGCTGCCTGCCGATCGAGGTGATGACCGAGCGCGGCCGCGAGACCCTGCGTCACGGCCCGATGAAGCCGGTCGGCCTGACCAACGCCCACAATCCGACGGTCAAGGCGTACGCCATCGTCCAGCTGCGCCAGGACAACGCGCTCGGCACCCTGTGGAACATGGTCGGCTTCCAGACCAAGCTGAAGCACGGCGCCCAGACCGACATCTTCCGCATGATCCCGGGGCTGGAGAACGCCCAGTTCGCGCGGCTCGGCGGCCTGCACCGCAACACCTTCCTCAACAGCCCGCGTCTGCTGGACGAGAAGCTGCGGCTGAAGGCCGACACGCGGCTGCGCTTCGCCGGCCAGGTCACCGGCGTCGAGGGCTATGTCGAGAGCGCCGCGCTCGGCCTGCTGACCGGACGCCTCGCGGCGGCCGAGCGGCTGGGGACGCCGATCGCCCTGCCGCCGGCGACGACGGCGCTGGGCGCGCTGGCGACCCACATCACCGGCGGCTTCATGGAGGGCCCCAAGGCCACCTTCCAGCCGATGAACATCAACTACGGTCTGCTGCCGCCGATGGAGGCGCCGCGCCACGACGGCGAGGGCCGCAAGCTGCAGCCCCAGGATCGCGGCCGGGCCAAGAAGCGGATGATGAGCGAGCGGGCGATGGCCGATCTCGAAACCTGGCTGACGGGCGAGGCCGAGGCGGCGGCCTGACCGGCGGAAAAGACTGCCCCGAAGGCTGGCGCGGCCGGCACGACGCCCTTAGGGTGCCGGCCCAATTGCGCAACGATCCGCCGGGAAACGCCTGAATGAAGATCATCGCTCGCCTGTTCGCCGCCAGTCTGCTGGCGCTGACGATCAGCTCCGCCGCCGACGCGCGGCCGTTCACCGCGAAGGACATGGTCACGATCGACCGCCTGAGCGATCCGCGCGTCTCGCCGGACGGTCGCCATGTCATCTACGCCCGGCGCGTGGTCGACTACGACGCCAACAAGTCCAAGACCGAGCTGTGGCTGATCGACCTCAGCGGCAAGACGCCGGCGGCGCCCCGCAGGCTCGACGCCTCGGATGGCGGCGGCGTCTCCAGCGCCCGCTGGGGCGCCGACGGTCACAGCCTCTACTTCCTGTCCAGCCGCAGCGGCTCCTCGCAGGTCTGGCGCGCCGACGTGACCGCGGCCGGCGCGAGCCAGGTGACAAGGCTGCCGTTCGACGTGGGGGGCTTCCAGACCTCGCGCGACGGCAAGAAGCTGCTGGTCACCATGGCGGTGTTCCCGGACTGCGAGACCCTGCAGTGCACGGCCGACCGCATCGCCGCCCGCGCTGCGAAGAAGACCACGGGCGTGGTCCATGACCGTCTGTTCGTGCGCCACTGGGACGAATGGGCCGACGGCACGCGCAACCAGCTGTTCGTGCTGACCTTCGACGAGAAGGGCATCACCGCCGACCAGCCGGTCGCGATCATGCAGGGCTTCGACGGCGACGCGCCGTCCAAGCCGTTCGGCGACGAGAGCGAGTTCACCTTCACGGCCGACGGCAAGGCGGTGATCTTCGCCGCGCGCCTCGCCGGCAAGACCGAACCCTGGAGCACGAACTTCGACCTCTACGGCGCGGCCGCCGACGGATCGCGCCCGCTGGTCAACCTGACCGAGGCCAACAAGGCCTGGGACACGGGCACGGTCTTCTCGCCCGACGGCCGGTTCGCCGCCTATCGCCGCATGAAGCGGCCGGGCTTCGAGGCCGACCGCTGGCAGATCGTCATCCATGACGAGACCACCAACACCGACCGCGAGCTGGCGGCCGACTGGGACCGTTCGGCCGACGCCATCGCCTGGGCTCCCGACGGCAAGACGATCTACGCCCTGGCCGGCGACGTCGGTCAGACGCGGATCTTCGCCATCAACGTCAAGAGCGGCAAGGTCACGGCCCTGACCGGCCCTGGCCATGTCAGCGGCTTCGATGTCGGCCCGAAGGGTATCGTCTACGCCCAGGACACCCTCGCCGGCCCGGCCCAGCTGTTCAGCATCGCCTTCAAGCCCGGCTCGAAGCCGGTGCAACTGACCAACGCCAACGCCGACAAGCTGGCCGGCGTCGAGTTCGGTGACTTCGAGCAGTTCAGCTTCGCTGGCTGGAACGGCGAGACGGTGCACGGCTATCTGGTCAAGCCGGTCGGCTTCGACCCGAGCAAGAAGTACCCGGTCGCGTTCCTGATCCACGGCGGGCCGCAGGGCAGCTTCGGCAACCTGTTCCACTATCGCTGGAACGCCCAGACCTACGCCGGCGCGGGCTATGCGGTGGTGATGATCGATTTCCACGGCTCGACCGGCTACGGCCAGGCCTTCACCGACGCGATCAGCCAGCATTGGGGCGACCGCCCGCTGGAAGACCTGCAGAAGGGCTGGGAGCACGCCCTGAAGTCCTACAGCTTCCTCGACGGCGGCCGCGCCTGTGCGCTCGGCGGCTCCTACGGCGGCTTCATGGTCAACTGGATCGCCGGCAAGTGGAAGGAGCCGTGGAAGTGCCTGGTCAATCACGACGGCATCTTCGACAGCCGCTTCATGGCCTACTCCACCGAAGAGCTGTGGTTCAGCGAGTGGGAGAACGGCGGCACGCCCTGGACGCCGGGCACGACCTACTCGACCTTCAACCCGGCCGACCATGTCGCCAACTGGACCGTGCCGATGCTGGTGGTTCACGGCGGCCGCGACTACCGCGTGCCGCTGGAAGAGGGGATCGCGACCTTCACCGCCCTCCAGCGCAAGGGCGTCGAGAGCAAGCTGCTTTACTTCCCCGAAGAGAACCACTGGGTGCTCAAGCCGCAGAACTCGGTGCAGTGGCATGAGGAAGTGCTGGGCTGGCTGAACGCCCACACCGCCGCGCCGTAACCGCGCGGCTCCCGGACGCAAAAAAGGGGGACGTCGCGCCGCGGCGTCCCCCTTGTTCGTTCCGGACGGCGACGGGTCTAGATCAGGCCCAGGCCGTCCCACATGGCCATGGCCAGGCCGAAGGCGCGCATGTCGCCTGTGGTCGTGCCGGCCATCCGGTTCATGGCGTAGGCGAAGGTCGTGTGGGCATCCATGTCGATGATCGCCAGCGACCCGCCGTAGCCGCCCCAGAAGATGGTGTTGGGGCTGGGCAGCGGCAGGGTCGCGCCGCCGAGGCCGAAGCCCATGCCGTAGCGGACCGGCATGCCGAGCACGAGGTCCTTGCCCTCGATCTGCAGTTCCAGCGCCTTGCGGCAGCCCGCCTCGGACAGGAAGCGTTTGCCCTGCGCCACGCCGCCGTTGGCGAGAATGGCGTGGACCTGCGCCACCGAGCGGGCGTTGCCCGTGCCGCCGGCCGCCGGGATCTCCGCGCCGCGCCAGTCGCGGGTGCGGGTCGCCCGCACGTCGATCGGCGGATTGTCGGTGCGGTAGGTGCTGGCCCCCTCGCCGATCGAGGCGTCGGTCGCCGGCGGCGGAATCAGCTCGGCGACCCGGCCGTCCTCGGACGCCGGCAGGCCGATGTGGAAGTCGGCGCCGAGCGGCTCGGCGAACTCCTCGCGGAACACCGTGCCCAGCGACTTGCCGGCGATGCGGCGGACCACCTCGCCGACCAGGTAGCCCTGGGTCACCGCGTGGTAGCCGGGCGCCGTCCCCGGCGCCCAGAGCGGCGCCTGGGCGGCCAGCAGGGCCGTGGCCCGCTCCCAGTCGTAGAGAACGTCGCCGTCAACCGGTTCGGTCCAGCCGGACAGGCCGGACGAATGGCTCATCAACTGGCTGACCGTGATGTCGGCCTTGCCGTTGGCGGCGAACTCCGGCCAGTAGCGGGCGACCGGCGCATCGAAGTCGAGCTCGCCGCGGTCGGCCAGCAGCAGCGCGGTCAGCGCCGTCATGGTCTTGGTCGTCGAATAGACGTTGACGATGGTGTCCCGTTCCCACGGGCGGGTCTTGTCCGCGTCGGCCCAGCCGCCCCAGAGGTCGACGACCGTCTCGCCGTCGAGGGTGGCGCAGAACGAGGCGCCGAGGTCGGCCCCGCTCGCGAGGTTGGCCTCGAAGGCGGTGCGCGCGCCGGCGAACCGGTCGTCGACGACGCCTTCGGATAGGGCCTGGGTCATGGTCTGGTCTCCCCCTGATTTTCTTGTTGCCGCCAGTATGCCGATGCCGGCGCGGCGCGCCAGATCACGCAGGGGAAACGGGGCCGGACGCCGGCCCTAGCCGATGCGGCCCAGCAGGACCGCCCCGAAGAGCCGTAGGCGCCGTTCGAGATCGCCCGGCGCCCGGCCGCGGGCGTACGGGCCGGCCAGGGTCGCATGGGCCACGGCGGGGAAGGCCGCGACCGGCAGGCGCGCCAGTTCGGCCCGCGCGGCCTTCAACGCCGTCAGGGCGGCGGCGGCATCGGTCCTGGCGAGCGCGACAGCGCGCGCGGCCTGTTTCACCTGGTCCGCCGTGGCCTGCGGGGATAGCCGCCGCGCCGCCAGGGCCATCAGCAGTCCCTCGGTGGCGTCGGCATGGGCCAGGGCCGCCTGGCCGGTCTTCGGGTCGTCCAGATCGCCCAGCCGGGCCTCGGCAAGGGCGGCCAGGGCCGTCGCCGGCAGCGCCCCGGCGGCGATCGCCTTAAGCACCGGATGCGAGCGCGGCGGCTTGCCCCCGGCGATCTCCTCCAGTCCCTCGCGCCACCAGGTCATGCGGATCTCGCCCATCAGCGAATCGCTGACAATCTGCGGGATGCGCGTCAGTTCATGGTCGAGGGCGTAGAGCGCGATCAGGTCGGCGCGCGCGGCCGCGTCCGCCACGAAGCGGCTGGACAGCCAGCGGTCGGGAGCGACGCGCTGAACGAGGGAGTCGAGATCTTCGTCCATGGGCCTCAAACGAAGAGGGGCCCGCCGCGTGGCGAGCCCCTCCCCTCTGTTGCGTCGGGTCCGGCCTAGAAGGGGCCGACCGTCTGCGTCATGGTCATGGCCGTCAGCATGGGAATGCTGAGCAGCAGGTTGGTGCGCGAGAACAGCATCGCCGTCTTGCCGGCCTTGGCCTTGGCGTCCGCGTCGGCTTCAACGATGCCCAGGGCGATCTTCTGGTTCGGCCAGATGAACACCCAGACGTTGATGAACATGATCGTGGCCAGCCACATGCCGATGCCGAGCAGGATGTTGCTCTTGTTGGCGAAGCCTTCCGACGCGCCCAGCGTGTAAGCGGGGATCAGGACGTGCTTGGACCCGGCCAGGGCCACGCCCATGATCCAGGTGGCCAGCGCCGACCAGCGGAACCAGAACAGGGCCTCCGGCGCGATGTACTTGGACACGGCCGGCTTCAGCTCGGCGGGAATGGCCGGCATGACGCGGATCTGGACGAAGTTGAAATAGTACAGCAGGCCGATCCACAGGATGCCGAAGAAGGTGTGCGTCCAGCGGAATACCGCTTCCAGGATCGTGGCGTCGAAGCCGCCGTGTCCCTGGGCGTAGGCGAAGACCATGACGAGCGCCAGAACGACGCTCAGGATCACGGTGTTGCGGAAATTGGAAAGAAGTCCGGCGATCATCGAATTGCCCCTCAGATAAAGTCCTACCCTGACGCTCAGCTATAGGCCGCTTCGCCGGGGCTGGTAAACAGTTTGCCGTTCAAACCGCGATGAGCGCGGCGGCCACGCGGCGCCCCTCGGACGCCACGACGTTGTAGGTGCGGGCCGCGGCCTCGGTGGCCATGAACTCCAGCCCGACCCCGGCGCCCTTGAGCAGGTCGCGGATTTCCCGCGACGGCAGGCCGGGAACCAGGCCGGTGCCGAGCAGCACGAACTCGACGGCGGCGCGGTTGGCGAGCACCTCGGCGAAGTCGGCGGGCGTCAGGGCGGCCAGGCTGACCGGCGACCAGGGCCGTGCGACATCGTCGAGGATCAGCAGGGATCCCGGACGCCAGTCACCGGCCACGCGGAACCCGCCGCCGCCCCAGGCGTCCACCGAAGGCGGCTGGCGCATCCCGGACCTCAGGGGCGGGAGGCGGCGCCGAACCTGATCGGCGTCGCCTCTTCCTCGACGCCGCGCTTGACGCCCCACAGCAGAATCACGGGCGCGGCGACATAGATCGACGAATAGGTGCCGAGCGCGATGCCGAACATCATGATGATCGAGAAGCCGAACAGCGCCTCGCCGCCGAAGATGGCCAGGCCGCCGAGCGCCAGGATGGCGGTCAGGCCGGTGATGATCGTCCGCGACAGCGTCTCGTTGATCGACAGGTCGATGACCTCGCGCAGCGGCATCTTCTTGTACTTGCGCAGGTTCTCGCGGAGGCGGTCGAACACCACCACGGTGTCGTTCATCGAATAGCCGATGATGGTCAGGATCGCGGCGATGGTCGTCAGGCTGAATTCCATTTTGGTGAAGGCGATCAGGCCGAAGGTCAGCAGCACGTCGTGGAACAGCGCCACCACCGCGCCCAGGCCGAACTGCAGCTCGAAGCGGAACCAGATGTAGACCAGCATCAGGCCGATCGCGACGAGCAGCGCCAGGATGCCGCTGGTAAACAGCTCGCCCGAGACCTTGGCGCCGACGGTGGCGTCGTTGGTGAACTTCACCTCGCCCAGCGCCTGCTGGATCGCCTGACGCACCTGAGACTTCACCGCGTTGGCGTCCTTGCCCTCGGGGTTCTGGAAGCGAACCATCACGCCGGCCTTGGCGCCTTCACCGAAGGCCTGCACGCCGACGTCGCCGAGACCCTTGTCGCTGACAGCCGCCCGCACCACGGCCAGATCGGTCGCCTTCGGGTAGGTGCTGAACTCCAGCACCGTGCCGCCGCGGAAATCGATGCCGCAGGTCAGGCCGCCGCACGGCCCCTTGAACGGGAACAGCACGAGGATCAGCGACGCGATGGCCGCGACGACGGACAGCGCGCCGGCATACTTGGCGAAGTCGACGAACCGGAAGTTCGTCTTCACCGGCAGGATCTTGATCAGAGGCCAGAAAGTCATCGGGCGAACCTCAAGAGATCGGCAGCGTCTTGGGACGCGCGTATCGGAACCACAGGGCGAGCAGGAGCTGGGTCACCACGACCGCCGTGAATACCGAGGTGAAGACGCCGATCGACAGCGTCCAGGCGAAGCCGCGAACCGGGCCCGCGCCGAAGAAGAACATGATCAGCGCCGCCAGCAGGGTCGTCAGGTTGGCGTCGATGATCGTCTCCATGGCCCGCGAGAAGCCCGCGTCCATGGCCGTGACGAGCGGTCTGCCCGCCCGCAGTTCATCCCGCATACGCTCGTAGATCAGCACGTTGGCGTCGACGGCCACGGCCAGGGTCAGGATCAGGCCCGCGACCCCGGGCAGGGTCAGGGTCGCCTGGGTGGCGCTCATCGCGGCGATGATCAGCAGGCCGTTGACGACCAGGGCGATGACCGAAATGCCGCCGAACAGCAGGCCGTAGGACAGCACCATGAAGATCAGGATCGCGGAGAAGCCCACGATCGTCGAGGTCATGCCGGCCTTGACCGCGTCGGCGCCCAGTTCGGCGCCGACGGTGCGCTGCTCTTCGACCTTCAGCGGGGCCGGCAGGGCGCCGGCGCGCAGCAGGATGGCCAGCTCGTTGGCCGATTCCACGGTGTAGCTGCCGGTGATCACGCCGCTGCCGCCGGTGATGGCGCTCTGGATATTCGGCGCGGAGATGACCTTGCCGTCGAGGATGATGGCGAACGGCTTGCCGATGTTCTTGTTGGTCACGTCGGCGAAGCGCTTCGCCCCCTGACTGTTGAAGCGGAAGGACACCTGCACCGCGCCCGATTGGGGATCGTTGACCTGCTGGGCGTTGGTCAGCATGTCGCCCGACACATCGACGCGGCGACGCACGACGTAGGCCGGCGCGTACCGGTCCGTGCTGGGCAGGATCTCGGAGCCCGGCGGCAGACGGCCGGCCTGGGCCTCCTGCAGCGACACGCTGGTGTCGACCATCTGGAAGGTCAGCTTGGCCGTCTGGCCGATGACCGCCTTCAGCTTCTCGGGATCGCTCTCGCCCGGCGCCTGGAGGACGATGCGGTTGGCGCCCTGGCGGGTGATCGCCGGCTCGCGCGTGCCCAGTTCATCGACCCGGCGACGGATGATCTCGATCGACTGGTCGACGGCGGCGGAGCCTTCCTCGGCCAGGGCGGCTTCGGAAAAGACCAGACTGATGCGCTGATCGTCCCGCCGCGAAATGGTCAGTTCCTGCTTGCCCGTCTTGGTCAGCTGGTTCAGGCGCGACAGCTTGTTGAACGCCTTGGTGACCAGAGACGGGTCGGTGACCCGCACCGTCACGCCGGTCGGCGTCAGCACCAGGTCCGAAAACAGGATCTGCTCATCGCGCAGCGACTTGCGGACGTCCTCGAGGAGGTTGGTCGCCTTTTCCTTCCGCAGGGCCTTGGTGTCGACTTCCAGCAGCAGGTAGGACCCGCCCTGGAGGTCGAGACCGAGGTTGAGCGTCTTTTTCGGCAGGAATCCCGGCATCGCGTCCCGCACGCCGGCGGGCAGCAGGTTGGGGAGGGTAAAGAGCAGGCCGAAAATGATCGCCGCCGTGACGGTGACGAACTTCCAGCGCGAGAGCTGCATCATGACAGGACAGGCCTTGGCGCTGTGATCAGGACTTGGTGTCGTTGGCGACGGCGGGTTCGCCCTTGCCGCGCACTTCGGCGATCATCGACTTGACGACCTTGACGGTGACGCCCTGGGCGATCTCCAGGCCCAGTTCCTTGTCTTCGACCCGGACGACCTTGCCGATCAGGCCGCTGTTGAGCACGACGTTGTCGCCGCGCTTCAGGGCGGTCAGCATGTCCTGGTGGTCCTTGGCGCGCTTTTGCTGCGGGCGGAGGATCATGAAGTAGAACAGGATCGGCAGGAGCAGGAGCGGGCCGAACTGCATCAGCATGTTGGTGGAATCACCGGCAGGCATGTGGTCTCCGGAAGTCTCGAGGATCGGCGCAGCCGGCAGGGCGCGCCAAAGGTCGGCGGAAACTAAGGGCTCCCCCCCCGCTTTGCAATGCGCGGCGGTCCCGCTAAGGGCGGGGTATGGATGAGAAGACACAGGCCGTGCTGACGCGGATCGCCGAGGCGCTCGAACGGATGGCGCCGCCGGCGCCGCCGGAGCCCGATTTCAGGGCCGCGCGCCTGTTCCGCCACGCCCCGGCGAGCGATGCCTTTCTGCCGGCGCCGGACTACACGCTGCCCCTTGATCTGCTGATCGGCGTCGATGGGCAGAAGGCGCGTTTCGTCGAGAACCTGCGCCGGTTCGCCTGCCGCCTGCCGGCCAACCACGCCCTGCTGTGGGGCGTGCGCGGGACCGGCAAGAGCTCGCTGGCCAAGGCGGCCTTCATGGCCGTCGCCGACGCCCACCCCGCGCTGAAGCTGGTCGAGGTCGATCGCGACGAGGTGGCCGCCCTGCCGCCGCTGTTCGATCGTCTGCGCGGCCGGACCGAGCGGTTCGTCGTGCTGTGCGACGACCTGTCGTTCGAGGACGGGGCCGCGGCCGCCAAGGCGCTGAAGTCGGCGCTCGAGGGCGGCGTCGCCGGCCCGCCGGAGAACGTGCTGTTCGTGGCCACCTCCAACCGCCGCCATCTGATGCCGCGCGACCACCAGGAGGGACGCGGCATGATCGCCGCCGCCGAGGACGCCGAGGAAGAGGTCAGCGTCTCCGACCGGTTCGGGCTGTGGATCGGCTTCCCGCCGATGGACCAGCCGGCCTACATCGAGGCGGTGAAGACCTACGCCACACGGTTTGGCCTGAGCACGCCGGACCTGCAGGGACGCGCCCTGCGCTGGGCCCAGCTGCGCGGCTCGCGCTCCGGTCGCATCGCCTGGCAGTTCATCCGCGACCTGGCGGGCGAAATGGGTGTAAATCTGCCCGGCTGATCCCGAGGAGACTCCCGTATGGGCAAGCCCTGGTTCAATCCCAAGCGCTACGGCTATGGCGCCGGCCTGCCCTGCAGTTGGGAGGGCTGGGCCGTGCTGGCGGCCTTCGCCGCGATCATGCTGGGCGGCCCCTACCTGCTCATCGACGTCGACTGGCGCCTGCGCGCGGCCATCGGCATTGCGGCCGTCGTGGCGCTGTTCGTGATCATTGTCGCCAAGACCCGCGGCGGCTGGCGCTGGCGCTGGGGCCAGGAGTAGCGAGGGCCTGGAAGCGCCCCCGCCGGGGGCGCTGTCAGCGAAGCTGACTGTGGGGGCAGACGCCGGCGTTGGCCCCCTCCGTCCCGGCGAGCGCCGGTCCACCTCCCCCAGAGGGGGAGGATCCATTGATGACTATCGCCCGCGCGGCAGCACGAGGCCCGGATCGATCGCCTTGGCCTTGAAGCGGGCTGACGGCGAAT
>CANJYY010000008.1 GCA_947479185.1 Caulobacteraceae bacterium | reverse complement strand
TCGTCCTTCAGGGCGCGGGTGATGAACCGGGCGTACAGCAGGTGCAGGACCGCGTGCTCGACGCCGCCGATATACTGGTCGACGGGCAGCCAGCGGTCGGCCGCGGCCTTGTCGATCGGGTCGCTCGACGCCGGATTGGCGAAGCGGGCGAAGTACCAGCTGGAGTCGACGAAGGTGTCGAGGGTGTCGGTCTCGCGCTGGGCCTCGCCGCCGCAGGTCGGGCAGCGGGTGTGCCGCCAGGTCGGATGGCGCAGCAGCGGGTTGCCCGGCAGGTCGAAGCTGACGTCGTCAGGCAGCACCACCGGCAGCTGGTCGGCCGGGGTCGGCACGACGCCGCATGTCGTGCAGTGGATCACCGGGATCGGACAACCCCAGTAGCGCTGGCGCGAAACACCCCAGTCGCGCAGGCGATAGACGGTCGCGCCCTTGCCCTTGCCCATCGCCTCGATCTTCGCCACCGCCGCGGCCTTGGCCGGTTCGATCGCCAGACCGTCGAGGAAGCCGGAATTGAAGATCTTGCCCGGGCCCGTATAGGCCTCCGAGCCGACCATGAAGGTCGCCGGGTGGCCGTCTGTCGGCAGCACCACCGGCAGCACCGGCAGGCCGTACTTGCGGGCGAAATCGAGGTCCCGCTGGTCGTGGGCGGGGCAGCCGAAGATGGCGCCCGTGCCGTAGTCCATCAGGATGAAGTTGGCGATCCAGACCGGCAGGGTCTGGTCGGCGTCGAACGGGTGGGCGACGCGCAGGCCGGTGTCGTAGCCCAGTTTTTCTGCGCCTTCGATCTCGGCTTCGGAGGTGCCACCGCGGCGGCACTCGGCCACGAAGGCGGCGACGTCCGGGTTGGCGGCACCCATTTGCTCGGCCAGCGGATGGTCGGGCGCGATGCCGACAAAGGCCGCCCCGAACAGGGTATCCGGGCGGGTGGTATAGACTTCGAGGCCGCCCTCGAAGCCGGCCGGCGGCGCACCGGCGAAGTCGAACGAGAAGCGCAGACCGGTCGAACGGCCGATCCAGTTTTCCTGCATGGTCCGGACCTTGTCCGGCCAGCGGTCGAGCGTCGACAGGCCTTCGATCAGGTCATCGGCGTAGTCGGTGATCCGCAGGAACCACTGGGTCAGCTTCTTCTTCTCGACCACCGCGCCGGAACGCCAGCCGCGGCCGTCGATGACCTGCTCGTTGGCCAGAACGGTCATGTCGACCGGGTCCCAGTTGACCGTCGCTTCCTTGCGATAGACCAGGCCGCGCTCGAGCAGCTTCAGGAACCAGGCCTGCTGCTGGCCATAGTATTCCGGATCACAGGTGGCGAACTCGCGGCTCCAGTCGATCGACAGGCCGAGCGCCTTCAGCTGCTCGCGCATCGCCGCGATGTTGTCGTAGGTCCAGCCCTTGGGGTGGACGCCGCGCTCCATGGCGGCGTTCTCGGCCGGCATGCCGAAGGCGTCCCAGCCCATCGGGTGCAGCACCGCATGGCCCTGGGCCCGGCGGTAGCGCGCCACGACGTCGCCCATGGCGTAGTTGCGGACATGGCCCATGTGGATGCGCCCCGAAGGATAGGGGAACATCTCCAGCACATAGTATTTCGGGCGGGGGTCGTCGTTCTCCGTGCGGAAAACGTCCGCGGTCGCCCAGGCGGCGCGCCACTTGGGCTCTATGTCCTTCGGATTGTATCGGGCCATGCGGCGACGTGCTTGCTGTCCGGAGTTCAGCCGGAGACGTTGGCCAGATGCAGCTGGCGCGCCCGGGTCAGGATGGCGTTCTCGATGTCCGTCTCGGTCTGGGCCGCGGTCGGCGCGTCGGTCCAGCCGCCGGCGCCGTCGCTGACCTGCTTGAAGACGGAGACGTTCAGGCCGTCGGCCCGAAGTCGGGTGTCGAGAATGTAGACGGTCGCCTTGAAGCGCTCGTCAGGCTTTTCCGGGTTCACGTACCAGTCGGTGATGACCACGCCGCCGTAGGGGTCGGCCGAGGCCAGCGGCATGAACGAAAGGGTGTCCAGCGTGGCGCGCCAAAGGTAGCCGTTGACGCCGAGCTGCGAGCGGCCGGCGTCGCCCCGGGGGGCCGCGCGACCAAACCCGGGCAGGCGGAGGCTCGCGCCGCCTTCTTCCTGGGTCTGAAAGGTCCGGGCGCCGCCCGTCGAGCCGCAGGCGGCAACGCCCACGAGACCCAGAGCCAGCACTCCGACAGAGGCGACCCGCATCCACGACCTGCGCGCAAACGCCATATTCCCTCGCTCCACTCGTTCCGTCCGCCGCTTCCCTTGTGAAAGCGTACCGGCGCTCACCCCGTGCCCATGAAGTGCGTCTACAACATGGCCTCGCCGCCGCCAAACAGGAATCGCGTGTCTCTCGCGCCACAGGCGAGACGGGAATCGTCGGACTCGCTCCCGGACTCCCCCGACGATCGTTGACCCTGCCGTCCGGGGGCCTTTAATCGCGGTCAAGGTCCACCCATCTTCAATGTCGAAGATGGACTGGACAGACGGCTGGGGGAGCCGGAAGGCGGAATGGCGAAGATCTGGAGCATCGCAGCGGTTGCGGCGCTGGCCCTCACGGGGTCGGCGACGATGGCGCTCGCGCAGAGCGCTCCGGCCAAGCCGCGGACGCCCAGTGCGGCCGACGCCTTTGTCTTTCGTGGCGACTTCAATCTGAGAGACCCGCAATTCGGGGTTCAGAGCGGTCGCCGCACGCTGGTCTGGGACGCCAAGAAGGGTCGCTGGGGCCTGATGCTCGACATCAACCCGCGCTCCGGCGTCGACTCCCAGGCGCGCGACGTTGAAGCCGGCGCCTTCTTCCGTGTTACGCCGCAACTGCGGGTCGGCGGCGCTGTCGGCGTCGGACCGCAGATGGCCCCCGTTCGCAAGCCGGGCGACAATGAAGAGGCCCCGCGCGTGCGCCTCGAGACCGCCTTCAAGTTCTGACGGCGTCGACCAGACCCTCCACCATCGCCAGGCCCTGCGCGCCCGAGCCTGACAGGCGCTGCGCCGTTCGGGCGTTGACGCCGCCCAAGGCGTAGACCGGCAGGGGCGCGGCCTCGACCAGCGCCAGGAAGGCCGCCACGCCCAGCGCAGGCCCTGCTGAAGGACTGCGGCTCGGAAAGACGGCCGAGACCAGCGCCGCATGGCAGCCGGCCGCCCCGGCCTGTCGCGCGGCGTCCAGTCCGTGGGCGGCGGCCGTGACGATCCAGTCCGGATGGCGAAGCCTGACGCCGGCGGCCGTGTCGAGCAATCGTTCCGGCAGATGCAGGCCGTCCGCACCGCAGGCTGCGGCCAGGGCCTCGTCGGCGCCGATCAGCAGGGTCATCCCGCGCGCGGCGGTCAGATTCCGCAGGGATCGCGCCGTGGCGAGCGCCTCGGGCGCGCCGAAGGCCCGATAGATCACGCCGCAGCCCGGAGGCAGGCGCCGAACCGTGTCGGCCGGATCGGGCGTGCGCGCCGGATCGGTGACGAACAGCAGCCGGGGCAGGGGCTTTTCGCCGGCGAAGCGGGGTCGTAAGGACGCGGCGACGTCCATCAGCGTCCGGAGATCATCGTTTGCCGCTGTCATCGGATATCGCCGCCGCCCGCCTGTCGGTGCTGGATCGCATCGCCACCGCGGCCCGAGAGGCGAGCCGCGATCCGGCCGATGTGACTCTGGTCGCCGTCTCCAAGCAACAGCCCGATGAACGGATCGAGGCCATGCTCGCCGCCGGGCAGCGCGTCTTTGGCGAGAATCGGGTCCAGGAAGCCGCTCTGCGTTGGTCTCATCGCCGGCACGGACTGGAGTTGCGTCTGATCGGTCCGTTGCAGACCAACAAGGTTCGCGAGGCCATGGCCCTGTTCGACGTGATTGAAACCGTCGACCGCGAGCGGTTGGCCCGATCGATCGCCGCCGAAGTCGCGCGCGGCGCCCGGGCGCCCCGGCTGTTCGTTCAGGTCAACATTGGCGAAGAACCTCAGAAGGCCGGCGTGTCGCCCGCTGCGGCTGACGCCCTTATCAACCTGTGTCGGAACCTCGACCTCACGGTCGAGGGCCTGATGTGCATTCCGCCCGACGACGCGCCTCCCGAACCCTACTTCAATGCCCTGTCCGCGATCGCTGGACGCAATGGCGTGCCGCGGTTGTCGATGGGCATGAGCGGCGACTATGAAGCCGCGGTGCGGTGCGGTGCGACCAGTGTTCGGGTCGGGTCCGCCCTGTTTGGCGCCCGAGCTCCCCGGTGAACATCCGGCCGGGAGGGGCCGTAGCCTGGGAGCCGGGTTCGTTCCCTTGCAACGGGGAAAGTATTCATTCTTGAAAACCGATATATAGTTTCAGCTTTTTATATCTTGGACAATTGACGTCCATAATTGCCGAAAAATATCGGTTCTACATATGAAAAACCATTCAATGTAACACAGATTTATGGTTTCCGTGACCGGCAGCCATACTTGGTAATACTCGCCTCACAAGCGTATCAATCTGAAATTGGGCTCAAGTTGAGGCGTCATAGTCCTTGCGTTGAGTCGGACCGTAACGTCCCGGTCGCGGCCGAATGGACCCATCATGAGGTCCGTTCGCGCTTGGGGCGATGATGACAGAATTCCAGAACCGCGGCGCCGCGGAGCCTGTTGGCCCCGCGCGTCATCTGACCTCAGGCCGCCGCAAGGCCGGTTTGTTGAATGGAGCGGCTCTCTCTCTGATCGCGCTGCTTGCCACATCCGCGAACCCGGCTTCGGCCCAGGCCGTTGGTGAGGTCATAAAGCGACCCGACACCGGGGCGGACCAGATCATTGCCAAGGTCCTGACCGGTCAGGTTCTGACCGAAAACCTGGTCATCATCTACCCCAGCCTGACGGCCCTCACGGCGGCCGACGTCGGCAAGACCATCGCCGATCCAACCACCGCCGGCGCGCCGGCCGTCAAGATCATCTCCGTCAACCTGTCTGCCAGCGGTCTGGCGACCTCGATTGTCGTCGAACAGGGTGGCGTCAACCGTACCGTCCTGACCTATGTCGACAAGGCTGCGGATGCTGCGGCTGAAGACGCCTCGATTCCTCTCCTGTCGGGCGGCGGCGGCGGCGGCGTCGTTCCGCTTGCGACCGGCGTCGACGACATCAACGCCGTCACCGACGGTGTGCAGCAGGGCGCTTCTGGCGCGAACGGCCGCGACGGCGGCGGCATCAACCTGGGCGCGTTCATTCTCGGGCGGTCGGCGGGCAATGGAACGGAGGGAGCCAATGGGCCCTCGTTCAGCAGAACCATTGACCTGTCTCACGGGCGAATCGAGACTCACTCGGACGAACTGGCCGGCGTGACGATCGGCAGTATCGGCGGGGCCGGCGGTACAGGCGGAAGCTCCTATGTTTCTCTTGGCGTCCCCGGCGGCAACGGCGGCAAGGCCGGTCTCGGTGGCAATGTCACCGGTATCAACTATGTCGACGTAACCACCTACGGCGACAGCGCCCATGGTGTTTTCGTTTACAGCAGCAGCGGCAATGGCGGCGGCGCCGGTGCGGCCTATGGCATCGCCGCAGGCGGTGACGGCGGCGAGGGCAATGGCGGCGGCGCAGCAACCGGGACCAACTACGGCGTCATCGAAACCGTCGGAGACGGATCTGTCGGCCTGCTGGTGTCCAGTCTTGGCGGCGCATCCGGCGGGGCTGGCGGAAGCTACGGCATCGTCGGCATCCCCGGAAACGCTCTCCAGGCGGGCGCTGGCGGTGCGGCGACAGCGAACAACTACGGGTCCATCGCGACCTGGGGCCAAGGCTCCCATGGGGTCAGTGCGACCAGTACCGGCGGCACGGGCGGCAACGCGGGCGGCTCCTTTGGCGTGTTGGCGCTCGGAAACAGCTCCACGGGCACGGGCGGCGCCGGCGGTTCTGCGACGGCAACCAATGGTTCCGGCGGCCGGATCGTCACCCACGGAACTGACGCCTTTGGCCTTTTGGCCCAGAGTGTCGGCGGCGGCGGCGGCGACGGCGCCTGGGCTGTCGGCCTTGTCGCCATCGGCTCGACGGGCGCCGCCGCCGGCGCTGGCGGATCGGCCACGGCTCGGCAGACCGATGGCGGCGCCATCACAACCTATGGCGACGGCAGCTTCGGCATCTTCGCCCAGAGCATTGGCGGCGGCGGCGGCAACGGCGGCGTTGGCGGCGGGATTGTGGGCATCGGCGGCGCCGGCGCCGGCGGTGGCAATGCTGGCGTCGTCCTCGTGGAGACCGACGCCGACACCTCTATCCGGACGGCCGGGGCGTTTGCTCACGGCATCTTCGCCGAAAGTGTCGGCAAGGGCGGTGGCGCGGGCGGCGTCGGCGCGGGCGCTGTCGGCGTAGGCGGCAGCGGCTCCGGCGGCGGCCTTGGAGGCGATGTAACCGTCAACAACGACGGATCTATCGTCACCGGCGGCGCGGCCGCGCGCGGCATCTTCGCACACAGCGTCGGCGGCGGCGGCGGATCAGCTCATGCCACCGGGGGCATTGTCGCCGTCGGCGGATCCGCGGGCGGCGCCGGCGGCGCCGGTGCGGTTCGGGTGACCAACAACGGCGCGATCACCACCCTGGGCGGCGACGCGGACGATGCCGAAGGCGAACGGGTCGGCAGCGACGGCATCTTCGTGCAGTCGATCGGCGGCGGCGGCGGCTCGGGGTCTCCTTCGGGCGGGCTTGTCGCCCTGGGTGGCGACGGCGGGTCGGGCGGCGACGGTGGCCTGGTTACGGTGATCAACACCGGCGTGGTTCACACCGGCGGTTCCCGGGCCCGGGGTATCTTCGCCCAGTCGGTTGGCGGGGGCGGCGGGACTGGCGGGGAAGCGGGCGCCGCCTTTGCGATCGGCGGCGATGGCGGGGTCGGCGGAAACGCGATCATCAGCGACGGGGGCGCGGTCACGGTCAACAACAGCGGCGCCATCGTCACCACCGGAAATGTCGCCAGCGGCATCCAGGCCCAGTCGACGGGCGGCGGTGGTGGAGATGGAGGCACGACGGGCGGCCTGTTCCTGGTCATCGGTGGCGGCGGCAATACAGGCGGCGCAGCGGGTGAAGTCACCGTCACCAACAGCGCCAACATCCGCACCGGCGGCGACGATTCCCACGGGATTTTTGTCCAGTCGACGGGCGGCGGCGGCGGCAACGGCGCCGACACCGTCTCGATCAGCGCCTTTGTCGGGGTTGGCATCGGCGGCGCCGGTGGAGAGGGCGGCGACGGCGGCCTGGCGCAGGTATTCCTCGAGGACAGCTATATCGATTTCGGCGACGGAGTCTCCGTGCCGGTGTCGCCCCTGATTGTCACCGTGGGCGACCGTTCGCGTGGCGTTTTCGTCGAATCGGTCGGCGGCGGCGGCGGCAACGGAGGGTTCGCGGTCCAGGTTTCGGGCGGCTACCTCTTCAGCGCCAGCATTGCCATCGGCGGTTCGGCCGGCGGGGGTGGTCTTGGCGGTCGTGCGGTTCTGGATGGCGACGCCACCGTTCGCACCGAAGGTGACTCATCCGAGGGCATGTTCGTCCAGTCTGTCGGCGGGGGGGGCGGCTCCGGCGGCTTCGCGGTCGCGGTGTCGATCGCGGGCGGCGATTCCGGCGCTCTGGCCGTGTCGGTCGGAATTGGCGGATCCGGCGGCGACGGCGGCGCAGGCGGTGAGGTCGCGATGAATTCCGGTGGCGCGATCGTCACCGAAGGCACGTTCTCGACAGGCCTGGTGGCCCAGTCGGTCGGCGGTGGCGGCGGGACTGGCGGATTCTCCGTTTCGGTCGCGGCAGCGGCCGCCGCCGAAACCGCGGGCGCGGTCTCGGTCGGGGTTGGCGGATCCGGCGGCAAAGGTGGCGATGGCGGTGTTGTAAACGCCACTTTCAACGGTGACATCACCACGACGGGCCAGAGCGCAAAGGGCGCGCTTATCCAGTCTGTTGGCGGCGGCGGCGGCAATGGTGGTTTCAACGTCAGCGCGTCTGTCGCGTTGTCGGGTGAGGCCTCTGGCGCGGTTTCAGTCGGAGTTGGTGGTTCTGGCGGAGACGGCGGCGCCGGCGGAGCCGTTCATGGGGAGGTCAATGGCGCCATCTCGACCGGCCGCGGGGCTGCCGCCGGGACTCTGACGCAGGTTGTGCTTGTCACAGGTCTCGAGACCCCGACCTGCGACGAGGAAGTCGAGCAGGTCTGCACGGCCAAGGGCGTGCAGCAATCCTCAGGCCTCGTGGTCCAGAGTGTTGGCGGCGGTGGCGGCGACGGCGCTTTCAACGTCTCCGGTTCGATTGCCGGGTCCACCGAGGGGGCTGTCGGCATCGGTGTCGGCGTTGGCGGCTCCGGCGGCGGCGGCGGCAATGGCGGCACTGTCTTTGCCTCTTCGCGCTCCATCACCACGACAGCGGCCCAGTCGGCCGGCCTGATCGCCCAGAGCGTCGGCGGTGGCGGCGGCAATGGCGGCATGAATGTCTCCGGTTCAATCGCTGCGGCCCTCAATCCGGGCCTGGCGGTCGGCATTTCGGTCGGCGTCGGCGGCTCCGGCGGCGGTGGTGGCTCCGGTGCGCGTGTCGACGCCCGGGTTCTCGGTGACGTCACAACCCAGGGTGATCAATCGGACGGCGTTATCGCCCAGAGCGTCGGCGGTGGCGGCGGCACGGGCGGGATGAACGTTTCCGGCGCGATCAGCTTTTCCGAAGGCGTCGCCGCCTCGATCGGCGTCGGCGTCGGCGGGGCCGGGGGCGGGGGCGGCGATTCCGGCGAGGTCTACCTGACCATCAACGGCGCCACTCGAACCGGCTTTGTAACGGTGGACAGCGCCGGCAATGTGCTCGGCCACTATGGCGACGACAGCGACGCCATCACCGCCCAGAGCGTCGGCGGCGGCGGTGGGACCGGCGGCCTCAACGTGACGGGCAACATCGCGTTCAGCTCGGATCTCGCCGCGGGGACCATCGGCGTCGGGGTCGGCGGGTCGGGCGGCGACGGCGGCAACGCCAGCCATGTCGACCTGCGGATCAACGAATTCATAGCCAACCCTGATCACGCCCTGCTGGCCGTCTCCACGATGGGGGCCAACGCCCATGGCGTTCTGGCCCAGAGCATCGGCGGCGGCGGCGGTGGTGGTGGCGTCAACGTCACCCTGGGCCTCGCGCTCGCCGTGGAAGGCTCGGGCAACATTGGCGTGGGTGTCGGCGGGTCTGGCGGCAAGGGCGGCAACGCCGGATCGGTCTTTGGTCTGGTCAACGGCGATGTCCTGACCCGCGAAGACGGATCCTACGGCGTTCTGGTTCAGAGTGCGGGCGGCGGCGGTGGCGACGGAGCCTTCAACATCTCCGGTGGAGTCGCCCTGTCCTTTGGCGTCTCGGGCAATATCCTGGTGGGTGTTGGCGGCCTTGGCGGCGATGGCGGCGATGGCGCGGAGGTCGGCGGCGGCGTCAACGGCGACATCCGGACCGGGTACGCCACCCTGGTCGACGGCGTGACACAGGTCTCTGGTCACAACGCCTATGGCCTGACCTATCAGAGTCTGGGTGGCGGCGGTGGCAACGGCGAGTTCAACATTACCGGTGGTCTGACAGGATCTCTTGATCCCGAGGGCGGTTCCGGCACGCTTGGCGTTGGTGTGGGCGGCTGGGCCGGAAACGGCGGAAACGCCTCCGCGGTCAACGCCTCATTCGACGGATCGATCGTGACCTGGGGCGACTCCGCCTACGGCGCGCTGTTGCAAAGCGCCGGCGGCGGCGGCGGCAACGGCGGTTTCAACGTCACCGGCTCGGTCTCGCTCTCCAGCGGTATCGCCGGGGCCCTCGGCTTTGGCATCGGCGGATTCGGCGGCGGGGGCGGCGATTCCGTCGCCCTCGCGGGCCAGACCTATGTGGTCACAGGTGTTCTGAACGGTGATGTGACCACGCACGGCGACAGCGCCTACGGCGCCATGCTTCAGAGCATTGGCGGCGGCGGCGGCAATGGCGGCATGAACATCACCGGCAATCTGTCCGCGACCGTCAACGCGAAAGCCTCTGTGGCCATTGGCGTCGGTATCGGCGGGTTTGGCGGCCAGGGCGGCGACGCCGGCGGCGTATCCGGAGTCGTCACGGGCGACTACGTGACCAATGGCGTCAATTCAGCTGGCGTTACGGCGCAGAGCATTGGCGGCGGCGGCGGCAATGGCGGCCTGAATCTCAGCGGTTCGGTGGCGCTGGGCGTCGGCACGGCGGGTTCGGGATCGGTCGGCATCGGCGGCTTCGGCGCGGATGCGGGCAATGCGGGCGACGTTCGACTGGTTCGAACCGGCGACACCACGACCCTTGGTGACAATTCCTATGGCGTCATGGCCCAGAGCGTGGGCGGCGGTGGTGGCGCTGGCGCCGTCAATATCTCGGGTGGACTGACGGCCTCGACAACGGGTTCGGCGGCCAGCCTCGGCTTTGGTCTGGGCGGCTTTGGCGGCGGCGGTGGCGCTGCCGGTAACGTCGATCTGTCGGTTACAGGCAACGTTTGGGCCCGTGGCATTGTTCACCAGGTAGCCGTCGCTCTGACGCCGGAGGAGTGCGAGGATCCGGCCAACAAATTCCTCTGCCGGCCCCCTCCCTGTGTTGAAGACGAGATCGCAAACCCCGACGGGGCCTGCGAAGGCTCCGGAGCCAGCGGAATCATCGCCCAGAGTGTCGGCGGCGGCGGCGGCGTCGGCGGCCTGAACTTTACGGCCGAGGCCTCGATCTCCCTGGCGGGCGGAGCGAAATCCGGCCGGGCCCTTGCGATCGGCATCGGCGGCTTTGGCGGCGCTGGCGGCGACGCAGGCGACGTCGTCCTCAATGTTCAGGCTCCCGTTCCGGCCGATGCGAACGACCTGGCGCGGATCCAGGTTCAGGGTTCCGGCGACAATCGCTCGGCCATCATCGCCCAGAGCATCGGCGGCGGCGGTGGGGTTGGCGGGCTCAACTTCGCTGGCGGGTTCGCGGCCAACGGCACTGCCGCGATCGGCATCGGCGGCTTCGGCTCGGACGGCGGCCTTGGCGGGGACGTTACGGTCAACGCGGACGCTGACCTGTTCGCCAACGGCAACACCGCGCGGGGCCTTCTGGCCCAGAGTATCGGCGGCGGTGGCGGCTCGGGCGGGATCAACATCTCAGGCGCTGGAACGGTCAGCACAGAGTCCTCCCTGGCCTTTGGCCTCGGCGGCTATGGCGGCGACGGCAACCGCAGTGGCGACGTGTCGGTCGCCCACACCGGTCAGGTGGTCGTGGACGGCCAGAATGCCATTGGCCTGCTGGTCCAGAGCGTCGCCGGCGGCGGCGGCGACGGGGCGCTCAACGTTGCCTTCGATGTCAACTTCGCCAGCTCGCAGACCACCACCAACCCGTTGAAGGGCTATGGCATCGCTGTCGGGATCGGCGGCTCCGGCGGCGACGGCGCCGACGCCGGCGACGTGACCCTGGTCAACAACGGCAACATCTTCATCAACGGGAGCAGCCCCGCGCGTCAGCCGGTGGTCGAGACGGATATCGACAAGCTCCTGGCGGCTGACTTCGAAGAAACAGGCTGGATTGACCTCGCGAAGCTCTCGCACGCCATTGTGGTGCAGAGCATCGGCGGCGGCGGCGGGACGGGCGCGGTGAATCTAACGGCGGCGTTGACGCCATTCGGCAACCCCATCGCCATCGGCGTGGGCGGGTCCGGCGGCTCGGGCGGCGATGCCGGCACAGTCACTGTAACCCGGGGTTACATGGCTGACGGGGTCACCCGTCTCACCACGCCGGGTCTGCTGAGGACGGAAGGCGACAGCTCCGTCGCTTTTATCGCCCAGAGCATTGGCGGCGGCGGCGGCGACGCAGGCGTCAATATCAACATCGGTGTCACGTTGAAGGGCAAGGAAGGCGGCGTTAAGGACGGCACCGTGGCCCTGCTGCTCAACGTCGGCGGCGACGGCGGTGGATCGGGCTCCGGGGAGGCTGTGACCGTCCGGCACAATGGCGATATCCTCACCGGCGAGGTCATCACGGATGCTGCTGGCTTGAAGACCTACAAAGGCGACCGCAGCGCGGGCCTTCTGGCCCAGAGCATCGGCGGTGGCGGCGGCCAGGCAGCCTACAATATCGGGTTTGGTGTCTTGGCTGGTGCCAGCGCACTTGAGCTTGCCGTTGGCGGCGCACCGGGAGCGGCGGGCTCGGCCGGCGCTGTCGATGTCGTGCACAACGGCTCGATCGTCACCTATGGCGCTGACGCGGGCGCCATCATCGCCCAAAGCATCGGCGGCGGCGGCGGCAACGTGGCGACCAACACGGCGCGCAGCCTTCTAGCCAAGCAAGAGGTCAAGCTGTCTATCGGCCGCGACGGTGGCGAGGGCGGCGAGGGCGGCGACGTCCGCGTTGATGTAAACCTGAACAATCCCGACAGCATACTGAGCACCCGGGGCGACCGGTCGTCTGGAGTCCTGGCGCAAAGCATCGGCGGCGGCGGCGGCAACAGCGGCTCGACGAGCGCGGGCTATACCAAAGCCAGCAGCCAGAACGCCGGCTCCTCCGACACGTCCAGCTCGATCAAGGTCGGCGTCGGCCTTGGTGGCGCCCAGGGCGCCATTGCGCAAAATGTTGACGTCAACATCGGCGGCTGGGTGGTGACTGAAGGCCAGGGTTCCCATGGTGTGCTGGCGCAAAGCATTGGCGGCGGCGGCGGCAATGCAGGCTCGGTCATGACCGACGTGAAGCGGTCCGCCTACAGCGCCAACATCGCCGTCGGCGGCTCCGGTGGCGCAGGCGGCACGCCTGGAGAAGTTCGCATCGTCTCATCCGCCAACATCCAGACCAGGGGCGGTGTCCCGCACGAGGACGCCCTGGCTGTCACCGGCTCCTACGGGCTCTTTGCCCAGAGCATCGGCGGCGGCGGCGGCAACGGCGGCGACGTGACCGTCTACAGCACGGCGGCAGGCGGTCCGACATCCACAAACCAGGCCGCCCGGAACCTGACCGTCCTGGTCGGCGGCTCCGGCGGTACGGGCCAGTTCGGCAATCTGGTTGATGTCCGGAACAGCGGTGTAATCGTGACCAGCGGTTACGGCTCGTACGGCATCCGCGCCCAGAGCATTGGCGGCGGCGGCGGCGGCGGCGGCACGGCGATGAGCGCCCGACTTGATTCCGCAAGAGGGACTAGCCAGACCGCTGCAATCCTCGTTGGCGGTTCCGGCGACGAAGGCGGGTACGGCGGTCGCGCCTATGTCCTCAACCAGGGTTCGATCTACACCGAAGGCGCTCTGGCGGCGGGTATTGCCGCGAGCTCGATCGGCGGCGGCGGCGGGGATGCGGGCCAGATTTATGATCTGGCTATCGGGTCCCTTGCCGCCTCGGGCACCTACCAGAAACTGTCGATCAATATCGGCGGATCGGGCGGACAGGGTGGCGCCGGCGGCGCCGTGGACGTCAACAATGAGAGGATCGCCGGCGTCGCCGGTTCTGGCCAGATCGTGACCCTGGGCGCGTCGGCCTATGGCGTCTTCGCCCAGAGTCTTGGCGGCGGCGGCGGCAACGGCACCTCGATTTTCTCGGTTTCGGGAGCCGTCGGCTCGAAGAAATCGTTCACCGCCGGCCTGAACATTGGTGGTTCCGGTGACACGGGCGGTACCGGCGGCGCGGTGACCGTCACTAACAGCGGACTGATCGATACAACCGGCGCGAATGCCCACGGCGTCCTGGCCCAGTCGGTCGGCGGCGGCGGCGGCAATGGCGGCATGGTCATCGCCGGCAGCCTTGTATGGGGCGCGCCAAAGGACACGCCGATCATCGCGGTCGGCGGTCTGGGCGGCGATGGCGGCGACGGCGGCAATGTCACGGTGACCAACTCGGGCCGTATCGTCACCCGCGGCGCCGGCGCCGACGGAATTGTCGCCCAGAGCATCGGCGGCGGCGGCGGCAACGCCAATATGGGCCTGAGCCTTTCCGGCAATCCCATCACCCTGCTCGCCTCGAATGCCTATTCCGCCCTTCTCGGCGCGTTTGGCGGCAGCAGTTCGGGCGGGTTGGGCGGCGAGGTCACGGTCACCAACACCGGCGACATTACTGTCCTCGGGGCGGGCTCGACCGCCATCCGGGCCGAAAGCATCAATGGCGGCGGCGGCTCGCTGACCGTCGACTTCTCGGCCATCACGGGGCTGGGGGATGAGTGTGTCCTGATCCCGCTGCTTGAAACCTGTCTTCCAGGCACCGGTGAAACGGCCTCCGGCCGGGACCCGGTGGTTCTGATGACCGCCAAGGCGGGCTCGAGCGACAGCCAGTTCATGAACGCCGGCAAGGTGCACGTCACGGGCACCGGCAATGTCGGCGCCGGTGGCGCGGACAGCGCGGGTATCGCCATGCAAGCCATTGGCGGCGGTGGCGGCGAAACCAGGCTCAACGCCCTGCTGGCGACGATTCCGGATCCTGTCGCGCCGTCTGGCGCACGCACGGCCCTGGCGTCCGCTCTGCCACCGGCCACAACCCGACAGCCTCCGCTCGACATCCTGTCCGCGCTCGGCGCAACGGACGGCTCCAACAATGCCGGGGGGGCGATCGACGGAGCGCATACAGGCGATATCCTGACCACGGGTCTGCGCTCTCCGGGCCTCCTGCTGCAGTCGATTGGCGGCGGGGGCGGCCGGTCGGTCGTGGTCCTGACCGCGCCTGCGCAGACAACGTTGCGAAATGTTGATCTGGTCCTGGGTGGTGTGAACAACAGCGCCAGTCCCGGGCAGACGATCGACCGCACCCAGTCGGGCTCGGTCGTTTCAACCGGAAACTTCTCCCCGGCGGTGCTGCTCCAGAGCCTCGGCGGCGGTGGCGGCCTGGCTTCAGCCGGCATCGACGCGGTTGACCAGAGCCGGCTTGTCGTCCGCCCTGTTCTTGGCGCGGACGGCGGAGTGGGCCTGGGCGGCGCGGCCATCAACGGCACGTTCTCCGGCGGCATCTACACCTTCGGCGATCATTCGGCGGCGCTGATGGCGCAGTCGATCGGCGCGGGCGGCGGGGCCGCTCTGATCAGCGGTAGCGTGAAGGTCCAGGCGACGCTTGGCGGTCGGTCCGGTGCGACCGGCGACGGCCAGTCAATCACCATCGCCAACACGGGCGCGGTGGCGACCACAGGCCTGGGCGCCCACGGCGTCATGTTGCAGTCGATCGGCGGCGGCGGCGGTGCGGTCCTGTCTGACGGGGCGATGGTCAGCGTCACCACCTCTGACGCGAACAGCGGCGACGGCGGCGATATTCGTCTTGGCCAGGTGGGTGACGTGCTGACGTCGGGAAACGGCAGCTACGGCCTGATCATCCAGAGCCTTGGCGGCGGCGGCGGCTGGGTCGAGGGTAGGTTCGCCGGCTCGGCGGGTGGCTTCGGTCGCGGCGGCATCATTGATGTGACCATTGACGGCCGTGTGTTGGCGACCGGCTCGGACAGCACGGCGATCTTCGCGCAAAGCCTGGGTTCTTCGGGCGGCGACGACATCTCGATCCTGCTGAACAGCGCCATCCGCGGCGGGTCCGGCTTTGGTCGGGGTCTCTCGCTGGATGGCGGTGCGACCAACCGGATCACGACCTCCGGGTCTCTGTCATCGGTGTCGACCTGGGCGCTTACGGCGACCTGGGGCGACGACGCCGTCGTCAATCAAGGCCTGGTGGTGGGCAACATCGCCCTTGGCGGCGGGTTGAACAGCTTCGACAACCGCGCGGGGGCGACGTTCATCGCCTACAGCACCATCGACATGCGCGGAGCGATGAAGATCCCGGCGGCGGCGGCTAAACTTGCCCTTGTGTCACCTGCGCCCCTCCGCGCCGACCTGTCACCCGAGCGGATGAGCGGCCCGGCGCAGATCCCGTACGATCCGGATCCTGCAGAGATCGTGACGGAGGAGACGCTGACGTTCGCTTCCGACTTTGCTGACGCCAGCCCGGCGCGGGCGACTGCCTCACTGAAGTCGACACTGCTGGCCGCACCGGTGATCGGGGCGGGGGTGTTCAGCAACTCCGGCGATTTCCTGATGGGATTGTCGGCGTCGCGCCTGCCGATTGACCTGCTGAACGGCGATGTGTTCGGAAACTTCGACGATCTGGGCGATCCGACGACCAACCTGCTGTTCGGCGCGCGGGTGATCAACGGCGTGACGCTCAACGGCGACTTCGTTCAGACTTCGACCGGGCACATGGCCTTCGATGTGGCCTATGGACCCTATGCATCGGACCAGGTTCGGGTCTCCGGAACCGCCAGTGTGGCGGGAACGGGCTATGTGACCCTGTCATGGCTGGAGAGCGCCGATCCGGTGACGCTGTTCGCCGCCTCCGGCGGCGGCGTGGATCATGGTCTCAAGATCACCGACACGATGGCGGTGGACTTCTCGATCGCCGGCGACGGGGCGGGCATCCATCTGCTGATCGACACCCACTTCGGACTGAGCACCCTTAATCGCAATGGTCGCGCATTGGGGGACCATATGGACTCGGCGGTATTGCAAGGCGGGTCTGCCGGGATAGGGCGGCTGATGGCGCTGCTCGGCAACATGCCGGAATCGGACCGGACGCTGTACACGCAAGTGATGACCCAGCTGTCGCCCGAACCGCATCTGGCCCCGCTACAGGGCCAGATGATGACGGCCGGCGACTTCGCCCACGACCTGTTCGACTGCGGCTCGGCGGTTCGGTCGAGAGACAACAGCTGCGCCTGGACGCGGGTGGAGTCGTCGCGGCGGGTGCATGCCTCGAGCTTCGAGAACTTCGGGTTCGAGGGCGAGAGCACCCGTCTGGGCGGCGGGTTCCAGAGACCGGCGGGCGAAAACTGGTCGCTGGCCGGCGCGGTTGCCTACGAACAGATCGACAAGGTGCGGGTCGACGTTACCCGGTCCGGCTCAAGCGGCCAGGGCTTCTCGGCAGGACTGGGCCTGGAGCGTGAAACCGGCGCGGCGACCACCTACGGCGTGTCGCTGACCGGGGGCTGGTCCTGGCTGGATACCTGGCGGGCCGTTACGGTGTTCGAGCCGGGCATTGGCAAGTCCAGCCCCGAGATGGGCTATCTGAGGCTGGATGCGCATGCAGGCCGGGCGTTCCGGAAGGGCGACTTCTTCGTCAAACCGACGGTCGACCTCGCCCTGACGGCGCTACATCACGGCGGTCTGGTGGAAGACGGTCTGGACGGGATCGGGGTCGAGGTTCTCAGCGATACCCAGTATCTCGCTTCGGCCAATCCCAAGCTGGTGCTGGGCTACATCGGCGACGACCGTCCCGGTCGCCAGAACGTGGTCTCGCTGACGCTGGGCGCGCGGCTTAACAGCGCCAACCGCATCGAGCTGCCGATCCGCTTCATCGGGGCCAACCCCTCGGCCAATCCGGCGACCATCGGACTGGAGATGGACAGGGTGGTCTATCAGGTGGGTGTGGACGTCAATCTGATGGGCGACGAGCGCTATGATCTGCGGCTCGGCTATGCGGCCGAGTTCGGGAAGAATGACGAAAGCCAGCGCGCAAGTTTCAACTTCCGGGTCCGGTTCTAGTCTTTTCGCTACGGGTTCGAGCGTTTTCCGGGGTTTTCCGGGCGTAGGCCTACCGGCCTGCGCCCGGCCGCCCTATCTGCTTGACCGTTCCCAATGGTTGGCCTCAGGGGCCAAACCGGTGCATGGTCTCCTCATGGTGCAACGCAAGACTCTCCTGATCGTCGATGATGACGCCGACCTGCGCGGCGCCCTGGCCGAACAGCTGCAGCTCCACGAGGAATTCGCCGTCGTCCAGGCCGAGACGGCCGGCGAGGGCGCGCGCCTCGGCAGGGAGGCCCGGCCCGACCTGATCCTGCTCGACGTCGACCTGCCGGACATGGACGGCCGCGAGGCCTGCCGGCTGATGCGCAAGGGCGGGGTGACCAGTCCGATCATCATGCTGACCGCCGCCGCCACCGACGCCGACACCATCCTGGGCCTCGATTCCGGGGCCAACGGCTATCTGACCAAGCCCTTCCGCTTCGGCGTGCTGCTGGCTCACATCCGCAGCCAGCTGCGCAGCCACGAGGCGTCCGAGGACGCCGTCTTCCGTATCGGCCCCTACGAATTCCGCCCGGCGTCCAAGCTGCTGGTCGACGACAAGGCCAGGAAGGTCCGGCTGACCGAGAAAGAGACCAACATCCTCAAGTACCTCTATCGCTCCGGATCGAAGGCGGTCTCGCGCGAGGAGCTGCTGACCGAGGTGTGGGGTTACAACGCCGGGGTCACCACCCACACGCTGGAAACCCATGTCTACCGGCTGCGGCAGAAGATCGAGCCCGACCCCGCCAATGCCCGGCTGCTCCTCACCGAGGCCGGCGGTTACCGGCTGCAGCCTTAGCGGGCTTATAGTTACTACCTCTTCCAGATTATAGGTACTATAGTAACCGCTCTCCTGGACAGGCGGGCGGCATCGGCATGGGCAAGTATGATCCGTTAGGGGCCTATCTGGCGCGGCTGACAGAGGCGGAAGCGCCGATGACCTTCCGCGAGATCGAGGCGCTGATCGACGCCCCGCTTCCGCCGGCCGCGCGGCGTCACCGGGCCTGGTGGAGCAACAATCCCGACAACAGCGTCATTACCCGGACCTGGCGCGCCGCGGGGTTTCGCGCCTTTCAGGTCGATATGGCTGGCGAGACCCTCACGTTTCGCCGCGATGAGGCCGGGGTCCCGTCCGTCCCGGCGCCGGCCCAACCGGCTGGGGGCCCTCAGGCGGGCCTGATCGAGCGCATTCGCGCGAGACTCGGGGGAACGGTCCGGATCCCGTACGGCGTCGACCTGACCGAGCCGACCGGCGAAGTCTGGGACGCGGAAATCCAGTGACCGCCATCCTTCTCGACACCTGCGCCGCCCTCTGGCTGGCCAACGGCAGTCCGCTGGCGGACGGGGCGCTCGAGGCCCTTGAGGTTTGTGACGGCATCTTCGTCAGCCCGGCCAGCGCCTGGGAGCTCGGCCAGTTGGCTTCGCGGCGGAGACTGTCCCT